>JAGVGX010000046.1 GCA_020056865.1 Desulfobacterales bacterium | reverse complement strand
TGATGAACCCACAACAGGACTTCATGTTGATGACATCAAAAGGCTGCTCGGTGTTTTAGGCAGACTGGTTGATGCAGGCAATACAGTTATGATTATTGAACATAACATGGATGTAATAAAGACCGCAGATTATATCATTGATTTGGGCCCTGAAGGCGGTGATGAAGGCGGTTACGTCGTAGGAAGCGGAACGCCTGAAGAAATAGCAGATATAACTGGTTCTTATACCGGTGAATTTTTAAAAAAATATTTAGATACAGCGTCATAGTTAAAAGGAGAAACATTTATATTAAAGCTGAAAGCTCATTAGTTTCGAATAAACAGGCCCTGTTGGTTTTAATTCGCTTTGCAACAGATATACACTGTCTACCATAAATGGTTTTGAACAAAATTGCTGATGTGTATATAATATTTCGCCTAATAGTGTCCTATCCGTACGTCCCTTTATCCTTCCTATAGTCACGTGGCCTTTAAATATTTGTTTTTTGGAGTTAACCCCCATGTTCTCCAATCGGATATCTATCTGTTTTTGCAAGAAAACAAGACCATCTGTTTCCTGAAAAAGCCCAACCCAGATAACTCTGGGCCGGCGAAGATCAGGAAAAACACCTGCTCCTTTTACTGAAAGCAAAAAAGGGGTAAAATCTGAAACAACATCTTGCATGGCATCGCAAATATCTTTTAAATCTGAAATATGGGTATTTCCGAGGAACTTTAGTGTTAAATGAATGTTTTCAGGCTTGACCCAGTTAACATTTAAATCATAGGACGGGTTAACATTTAAATGATATGCTTGGATATCTTTCTGGAGGCGACTGATGCAGGCAATAATATCTTCGGGTATTTTAACAGCCAAAAAGGTTCGTATGATCTTGTTCATAACAAATTGCAGCCACCTTAATCATTAACATGCAAAAACAGATGTATGAATTTTTCGAATCAGCCCTTGTTTCCCAGCCATACGCAACAACATGTCAACAGCTTTTGCGCCTTCTTTGCCCATATCAATGGAAAACTGGTTTACATAAAGATCAATATGTTGCCCGATAACCGTTTCCGACATCTCCTGGGCATACGTGTTAACATAATCGCTGGTTTCTTCGCGATGATTAAACGCATATAACACACTGTTTTTTATTATTTTTTCAACTTTTTCAGCGATGGCTTTCCCGTGTTTTCTATGTATGGCAATGCCGCCTAACGGTATGGGAAGAGATGTTTTTGATTCCCACCATTGACCCAGATCAACAAGGCTGACAAGGCCGTATTCTTTATATGTAAATCTGCCCTCGTGGATAATGACACCAAAATCAAACGTTTTATTTTGAACCAAAGGCATGATCTGTTCAAACGGCAGGGGAACAACATCAGGAAGTCGTGGCAAATAAAGACACAGCAGCATGCATGCGGTGGTCCAGATCCCAGGAACAGCTATCTTTGCAGATGTCAGCCCTTGCAAATCAAACCCGGGTCTTGAAACAATCAGTGGCCCGCACCCTTTTCCAAGAGCTGCTCCGCTGCGAAGAAGACCATATGTTTTGTTAAGATGGCCTATGGCAGCAAAAGATAATTTTGAAACATCCATCAGATCTGCTTTTGCATTCTGGTTTAAGGTTTCTACATCTGCAAGCTGTATGTTAAACTTTATACCCATATTGTCTATCAACTTGTGAGCGATGGCATAAAAAATAAACGTATCATTGGGACACGTTGAATAGCCTAAGGTTAGATTTATATCTGATTGATTGGTACTCATATGTGATGCGTCAATTTGCAAACAAGTTCAAACACAACTTCAGATACTCTTTCAAATGCAAGGGGCAGATTCCACAATGACTTGTCTCTTTTGCCCACCATGTTGCTTGCTGAACGGATTTCCAGAAAAGGAATATGGTAATGCATGGACACGTGAGCTGAACCGGCGCCTTCCATATTTTCCATAATCGCCTTATTCTGACTAAAAAGCGATTCGGCTGTTTTGCATGTTGCAGTAATGGTGGGAACCGTTACAAATGGTCCTTTTTTTAACCCTATACTTTTACAGGCACATGTTTCTTTTAATATGTTAAATGCCAAATCCACCAGCGTAGGGTTCACAGGGTAACTATTTTTTATTTTCCGGTGTTCTTGAGTTATTACCCAAAAAGGCAGTGCCCGTAAAGGAAACCCGCCTGTTTCCGCCTCTATCCCCACGTAGGCATCTATCTCCCTGGTGGCGATGCCAATATCACCAATATGAACCCCTGATTCTTTAAATGCGCCAGCACAACCGGTTTGAATGATCAAAGATGGCCGCGAATTTTCAATGGCGGCAGTTAATGCCTGAACCGTATTTGCGATGCCTGGTCCTGTGATCAGCAGTTTAACACAAGTGCCGTTAATTTTACCTGAAAATACTTTACGGCCCCCAATAATCGACGAGGCAGGCATCTTTGCCATACTCACAAGCGTCGAAAGCTCTGAGGCAACTGCGGCTGCAATTAAAATATAATCATTCATTACTGTTGCATTAAAAATTTAATAAATATATTGATTTGCTATGATATATTTTAACAAAGTATTCACTACAAAACATAAAAAATACAATTGCAATCATTTTATATCTTAAATTTATCCTTAATATCAATAGACAAAGCTATCAATAACCACAAAAAAGGATGGAGCCGAAAAACAATGCTACTAAAAAAACATAAAAAAGAATCTCCACACACATCCCCACCCGTGGCAAATACATCAAGTAACGTGTCGATAATCAATAAGGAGTTAACCGTTGACGGTGCGGTTTCCACAACAGGAAAGCTCATTGTCAAGGGAACCGTAAAAGGGACACTTACCGGTGATGTTATCATTATTGCAGAAGAAGGTTCTGTTTACGCTGAAACTACAGCAGCAATGATAACCATAGCAGGTATTTTTGAAGGAAATTTAAACATCTCCAACGAGCTGGTGATTCTTCCTACAGGACGATGCTCAGGAAACGTTATCTGCAAAGATCTTGTGATTGAGGCAGGCGGCATGTTAAATGCAGAAGTCACCTGTACGGTTAAAAGCACCACTGGACCAGGGATAGAGAAAAACTGACGTGTGTTTACCTGTAATCATTTCTGCCATCTGAATGCAGCATAAACAGGGAAATGGTCAGAAAGGTAAAGACCATTTACTGCCTCCTGAATAACTCTGCCTTCTTCAAGTACAATATCGCCGCTGTAAAGTATCCAGTCGATATGATCTCCTTCAACACGTCCAGTAAAACCATGATGGGTGCAAGGAAACGGTTTTTTAAAAACATTTTTTAAAAAAGGTCTTTTACCCATCAACGCTTGATCGTCTCCAGTAAAAAGCATGTGAGCAAGGCTTGATGGCGTAGCATTAAAATCACCAAGCACAACAACGGGGATGTCGGCAGGCAATAAAGATAAACGCGTAATAATGATTCTGGCGCTTTCAACCTGAACAGCAACCTTGAAATCAAAATGGGTATTAACACAGATAAGCTCTATGTGACCTCTTTTAAAAAGGCCCAAAGTACATTGCCTTGGCCACCGGCTTTCCCTGAATCTGCTGGGGATATGGGGCGTTGGGCTTAAAAAAAAATGCTCAGAATAGACGCATTCCCATGTATTTTTATAAAAAATCACATTGTTTTGCCAGAACGATGGCGCTGGTTCCCTTTTGCCTATGTAGTTGTATTCCTCAAGAATAGGGTCGATATAATCCAACTGAAAGCCGTTGACTTCCTGGAGCCCTATGAAATCATTTCGATACTTTTGAAACAGAGGCATCAAACCATGCTTGCGGTAGTCCCAGCTGTTTTTTCCGTCATTTGCCAAACCAAACCGCAAATTTAAGGTGAGGGCAGATATCTTGTTCTGTGAATGCTCAATAACATGATGTCCTGTAACCGTCATTTTCTCACCACATCCAATTCGTAAAGCAACGCTTCAAAATCAGCATTGACGTTTTTAAAATTATCAAAAGTAACTTCGTCCGCACCCAAGTCTAAAATATGATTGCGTATCAGATCAATATTTGCTATATAAAATTTTACTTTTATTTCCAGATGCTCCACAGGAAAACCCGATTGATAAATATTAAAAAGGTTTACTCTGAGACCTCTCAATATTTATATGGAATATCAAGCGTGGTGTCAATAAAGGTGAAGACCTTGCACGCTTGCAAATCAAAAACAGATTTCGAATATATTTTTTCTCTTGACACAAGAAGAAATTTTATTTAATAATATGAGTTTACTATATTATTAAGGAGTACAACCATCGTGAAAAAATATACATATAGTGCCAAACAAACAGACAACCCAAACAAATGGTGCATTGTAGATGCCAATGGTGCAGTACTGGGAAGGCTGGCATCGAAGATAGCTTTTCGTCTCAGGGGAAAACATACCCCCATGTTTACACCCCATGTTGATACCGGCGATTCTGTTATTGTAATTAATGCGGATAAAATCGTTCTTACAGGGAACAAATTAAAACAGAAGTGTTATTACCGACATAGCGGCTATATCGGCGGATTGAAAACAATTACCGCTGAAAAGCTTATCGAAAAGCAACCTGAAGACCTTATTCGATTTGCCGTTAAAGGGATGCTTCCCAAAAACAGTCTGGGTACCAAGCTTTTAAAAAAGTTAAAAGTTTATACAGGTGATCAGCACCCGCATATTGCTCAGATACCTGAAGTTATGGAAGTATAATAAAAATTTAAAATAATTTCATGCTTATTTAATTTTACACCTATATATTGAGGGAATTCATGAACAAAAACAATGTCTATTATGCCACAGGAAAACGGAAAACCGCAGTTGCAAGAACTTGGATGATACCCGGAAGCGGCACTATCACAATTAACAACAGACCCGTAGATGATTATTTTAAAATTGAATCTCTTCAATCTTTGTTGACACATCCGCTTTCTTTAACCAATACCCTTGGCACATATGATATTAACGCTACTGTCGAAGGCGGCGGCCTGGCAGGTCAGGCTGGGGCTTTAAGACACGGCATCACCAAAGCGCTTTTACTTGCTGATCCTGATCTTAGACAACAGCTTAAAAAAGCCGGATTTGTGACACGTGATCCCAGGGAAAAAGAAAGAAAGAAATATGGCCAAAAAGGTGCAAGAGCACGGTTCCAGTTCTCAAAACGTTAGACCTTTTTCTAAAATACATTTGACATTATATTGTTTTCCTGTTTAGCCCTGCTAAAGCAAGCTTTAAACCTCTGGATGCATTCGTTATTTTAATTGTCACGTTGTAAAGTACGTATCTGGTTTATTTATGAACCGATTTGCATATCGCTTAACCGGCCTTGCAATTAAAACCCTCTCTTCTTTTTCAAAAGCCAGAATAAAAATTCATGGAGAAAACCATATTCCGAAAGGGCCTATTATTTTCGTAATCAATCACTTTACGAGAATAGAAACCCTTTTAATGCCTTTAATTATAACCCGGCTAACCAAAGCACCTGTATGGTCTCTTGCAGATGCAAAACTTTTTAAAGGCTCTGTAGGGAAATGGCTCGACATGATAGGCGGTGTGTCAACAAAAGACCCTGACAGGGATCTTCTTATTGTAAAAAAACTGCTTACCGGAGAGGCGTCCTGGATTATCTTTCCTGAAGGCCGAATGGTCAAAAACAAAAAAGTTTTTGAAAAAGGGCAATATTTAATATCCTATGCTGGCGGAAAACACCCTCCTCACTCTGGCGCAGCCACACTTGCGCTGCGAACAGAATTTTATAGGAAGCGGTTGTTGAGCATCGCAAAAACTGCGCCTGATGAAGCAAAATACCTTATGGATCTTTTTGCAATTGATTCCCTTGAAGATGTTTCACCTGTCCATACCTCTATTGTCCCTGTAAATATAACCTACTATCCGATAAGAGCCATAGAAAATGTTATCAGCAAAATTGCCGGTTATCTCGTTGATAATATGCAGGACAGGGTGAAAGAAGAAATCATGACGGAAGGAACGATGCTTTTATCCGGAGTGGATATTGATGTTCGATTTGGCCAACCTGTTGCCATAGATCAGTTCATAAAAGATGTAAATATTTTTAAAGATATTTATTCTGTAAAAAAGATTAATTTTGATGATCAACTGCCGTCTATTAGATCCATGCGCAAGGTAGCACTCAATATTATGCAAACATACATGCATAGGATCTACTCAATGACCACGGTGAATCATGATCATCTTTTTGCATCCATTCTCAAAATGATCCCTTTTAAAAACATAGATGCAAACGATTTAAAAAGAAGGGTGTTTCTCGCTGCGTCAGGCATACAAAGCATGGAAAATCTGTTTATTCACAAAAGCCTTTATGCTAACCAGACGCATCTGCTATCTGATGATCGTCACAACAAATTTAGTGAGTTTATTCAATTAGCTGTTGAAAAAAAAATTATAAAAAAAAAAGACAACCTTATTATTAAAAATACGTTACGATTCTCTGTAGACTTCAAAGATGCCATAAAACAGGGCCATACGGTACGGGTTGATAATCCTGTTGCAGTTATAGCAAATGAAGTGGAACCTTTGGCTTATCTTCAGCAGAAACTGCGCTACCTTGCCTGGCTCCCTGATTTTATAATTAGAAAAAAAACAGTTCGTTTTCTTGCAAAACAAGCCATAGATACCTTTAACAATGATTATAAAACATTTTATGTTCAGGATGAATCTAAAACAAAAGATGTAGGGATGCCATATCTTCTCAAAGGCGATTCAAGGCAGACCGGCGTTATCCTTGTTCACGGATATATGTCTGCACCGCTTGAGGTAAGACAACTGGCCGAACACCTTGCTAAAAAAGGATTGTGGGTTTATGTGCCGCGCATAAAAGGGCATGGGACATCTCCGGATGATCTTGCTACAAGATCTTATAAAAGCTGGATACGCTCTGTGGATGAAGGTTATGCTATTATAAGCAGCATCTGCAAAGACGTTGTTGCCGGCGGATTTTCCACCGGGGGCGGATTGGCGCTCGATCTTGCCTCACGTGTAGACGGACTGAAAGGCGTTTTTGCAGTTTGCCCGCCCATGATGCTTCAGGATTTTTCAATAAAAATTATCCCCGCAATCCATATATGGAATAAGCTTTTAAAAATTGCAAAAATAGACGGCGCAAAAAAAGAATTCATAAAGAACAAACCCGAAAATCCCCATATTAACTATACCAGAAACCCCTTATCCGGTGTTCGGGAGCTTGAAAAAATGATGGATGATCTTTCAGACAGGCTCCAGGATATCACGACTCCTGCATTGATCATTCAATCACAGGGTGATCCTCTCGTTAACCCCAAAGGCTCCAAAAGACTCTTTGAGTTTTTGGGATCAAAGAAAAAGGAATATGTTGTTTTCAACTATAATCGACACGGCATACTGTTAGGGGAAGGTGCGGAAAATGTATATAAAACCATAGCAGATTTTATTGAGCACCTGGCTTGAAAAAGCAACAGATCCTTTTGTTAAAACAGTTATCTGTTTGCTAAAGGATGCTATTTTATTACAAACGGCCTGATAATAACAGGTTATATGATGAGGAGGAAGGTAATGTTCAACATGTTGAAACATAGTAAAATAAATTTAACAAAAAAATTATTCCGCCCTGCAAACATTGTTGTTTTTTCCATAGTATTATCTATACCCGGCATCGGTTTCTCAGAAAATAATTTTACCACCAAAATAAATGAACTTGTCGATAAACTGATAGCCACGAAAACAGGATCGGTTTTGTTTATTGATAAAGACACT
>JAGVGX010000044.1 GCA_020056865.1 Desulfobacterales bacterium | reverse complement strand
GTCTGCCGAAAAAGCAAAAGAGCTTGGATTAAAACCTCTGGCCAGAATCAAAGCAACAGGAAGAGGCGGTTGTCATCCTTCCGTTATGGGGCTTTCTCCTGTGCCTGCCGTAAGAGATCTGATGAAAAGAAGCGGGCTTAAGATTAAAGATTTTGAACTGATAGAAGTAAATGAAGCCTTTGCCGCGCAATACATAGCGTGTGAAAGAGAGCTTGGTTTAAGCAGAGATATTACAAATGTAAACGGTTCGGGTATCGGACTTGGCCATCCTGTGGGCGCGACAGGCGCAAGAATTATTGTTACATTGATTCATGCGATGAGAAAAAAGGGAAAAAATCTCGGTCTTGCCACTCTTTGCGGCGGAGGCGGAGTCGCAATGGCCTGTGCAATAGAATTGACCTGAAAACAGAATTTCCAAATTGCCATCTTTTCAGCCCGGCATGGATATTTGACCTATACTCCTGCCGGGCGCATAATTTGTAATCCTTGCTTTGCTATTATAAAAATGCCGGAAGCTTCAGTCGTTGGTATGTCACGGATATTTACGGGTCCATCATTATTGGTATTTGGATAAAATAAGCAAAAGCTGAAATTTATTCTCATAATATTGTTGACTTATATTTTGATGGCCGGCCCTAATATCCCCCTAATTTTAAGTCTTGATATAGCATAGGTACCGTGCTATCATGTTTTCATGATTCAGTCCTTCAGGAATACCGGAACGGAAAATATTTTCAACGGCGAAAACACTAAAGAAGCGCGAAAAATCTGCCCTACTTCGTTATGGAAAGTCGCTGCACGAAAACTCGATCAGGTTGACTCTGTTACCATTCTGCATGACTTGAAGATACCTCCGGGTAATAAGCTTGAAGCGTTGTCAGGTGACAGAAAAGGACAATACAGTATTCGTATCAATGACCAATATCGTATTTGTTTTTTTTGGACTGATTCAGGACCGGATCAGGTCGAAATAACTGATTACCATTAGAGATATAAACAGGAGATAACATATGGTTCGCATTCCCACAAGCCGCATACCAACTCATCCGGGCGAAATGCTTTTGGAGGAGTTTCTTAATCCGATGGGCCTTACCCAGCGTGATCTGGCTGATAATATCCGTGTGCCTTACCAGCGCATCAATGACATTGTGAATGGACGCAGAGGAATAACCCCGAGCACGGCTCTGCGGTTGGCAAAATTTTTCAATATGTCGGCGGATTTCTGGATGAATTTACAGTTGCGATGGGACTTGTATTTTGCTCAACAGGATGAAATCAGTGTACTGAACACGATTCATCCTTATTCAGCCGCTGTGTAAACTGTAACAATGACTTAACGGAAATGGCGTATGGGTGAAGCGCATAATTCATGTGAGATTTCAATCTTCTTTGACAATTTTGAGACCGGCTATTCGGGAAGTTGCTATAAGGAATTGGAATTCAACTCTGAAAAGAATAGAAACGCATAAAAACAGGGGCGTTCCCCTTGAAGCCCCTAAATCTCTCGGTGGTTACAGCAAGGCCGAGCCTCTTTTAAAGTGCGTTAGGTAAGCTAAGATCAATCTGGTAAGTCTAAGGCGATACAAAGAGCCTGATTGAGCTCGTCCATTTTTGCCGGCAACAACAAGCCGACGTATTGTGTCAGGGCTGACTTGGATAAACTGACCAGTTCATCACAGTGAATACTGCTGTCATGCTTCAGGCCTTCTTCTGTGCCAACCAGGATCTGTGTCGACAGTCCATCGTGAACGGAATAGATCGGAGCGCACATCACTGTTGAGAAACGAGAATCAATTGCGACTTGGCGACTGACGATCACGAATACCCTATGCTTCCTGGGGTCTTTAGCCGAAGGATGCGCGACGCGATACAGTTCGCCGCGCTTCACAGAGACACCTGATAGTCGAGGACATCGGCGGCCTCCTGGTTGAGGTAGTCCGCCCGACGATTGATAATGGCAAGGTCTCTGGCATTCTGCTCATCGCGAATCATCTGCGCAAGAAAAGTGCGTACCGCAGTTTCTATGAAATCGGAGCGGTTTTTGAACCGGCTGGCTCGCTGGTCTATGGCTTCCAGCAGGTCTTCTGATAGTGTGACAGAGGTCTTTGTTTTCATACTACGAACATACTCCCGATGAGATGCTCTGTCAAGTCTGTTTTAAGATCGTCAAGAATTGACAGGCCTAACCGATAGTGTTATTAAAATGCCATATTAATCAGGAAGTTGATGGGGACATAAAAATTTATCTAAACCGATGAGGCGGCTTTATGTTTTTCAGGCGTCTGCTTTATTTCTTGCTTCTGATTCTCCTGCCGGCTTTATCTGCATATCCTGAAGCTTTATATTCTCAGGAAAATGAAATTGAAAAAGCCGACGCCCTCAATGAAAAAGCCGAACAGCTTTACAAGCAAGGCCGTTATGCCGATGCTCTTCCTCTTGCACAGCGGGTTATGGAAATACGAGAAAAAGTCCTTGGCCCTGAACATACGGATACGGCAGAAAGCCTTAACGACCTTGCTGGGCTTTATTATTCTCCTGGCGGTTACCCCAAAGGCAGGCTTTTGAAAAGTTTATTGATGGGATTTCTATCAATAACTTCCTGTAATACACAGACCTTCAACTTTGAAGAAAATGCAGGATTTCGACCCGTAATTAATGATGCTGTTTCCTCAGAAATTATGATAGAGGATGATCACTTTTGATTTTTTATTTACAACGTAGAACCAACTGCAAAAATCGTCATTCGCGTGCAAACGGGAATCCATAAATTTTTGCTACATATTGAAAAGACTGGATTCCCGCTTTTGTGGGAATGACAAATTATTCTCTTTTTAGGACTTTTGCAATTGGCTCCGTAGATAAAAGTTTTAAAGCCATTATACTACTACTGATGATATTGCTGTTGCGAAAAACTATTTGACCGAATCAGAAATAAATAAGCTGAACTTGATTGTCTCGCTCTATATTGATTTTGGAGAATTGCAAGCAAACAGCGGCCTTTTGATGATGCGCCAGTCATCGGATCAAATCAGATGATTGTTCAAGATGAGTAAATATTTGGAAGACGGTGATTCGTGCTATTGCGAATCTGATTGATTATAGATAATTTTAAGTCAAAGGAGGATTTATTATGTCAACATTATTTCGTGTTTTTTGTGTTCTTTTACTTGCAGTGATTATAGAGGCCTGTGCCAGCGCTCCAGTATCCCCTAATGCAGTTAAACTTATAGTCGATTTTTCATGGACAAATCAAAATCGATGCTCATCTGTATCGCCCGAGATAAAAATATCGGCAATTCCACAAGCAACCAAAGAATTAAAGGTGAGTCTTACTGACCGGGATATGCCAAGTTATAATCACGGGGGAGGAACTGTGAAATATCAAGGTTCAAATATTATACCAGCAGGCGCTCTTAAGGGCTATACGGGACCTTGTCCTCCATCAGGCCAGCATACTTACACTATAGATGTTCAGGCAATTGATGCTACAGGAACAATAATTGGATTTGGGGAAAAGTCCAGTTCCTGTTGTCAATAAAAAATATCGCTCAATACAGGATAAAAACTATGTTTCTGACTTTGACCGAGAAGTCAAAAAATTATTAGATTATAGAAAAAAACGATGACCCATTTAAACGAAGACACATTAGTCCAGTCATTCCAGTAAGTTGATACATAGTGTTATAACAAATTTTTGTATCGAACAGGCAGGGGTGTTGAGGTATGGACAGCTTCCTGTTATCAGTAAAACGAGTCCCCCGATGAAAATACTTGATTTTGAATGTAAATCACGATAGTTAAAAAAATCAAAATTTCTGGACCATTCAACCTTACATGAGGGTGTTATGGACTGAATTACTGAAACCCCGTTTCTCAATACGAGAGCGGGGTTTTTTGTTTGTTGAAAGCAAAAAGATATTAACCGATCTGGGTGGCAGACAAATAAAGGTTTAAAATCATGACTCAGACATTACCGGAATCATCGGGAAACAGGATTCTTTTTTTAGACAACATGCGTTATTTAATGGTCGTGTTTGTTGTCTTGCTTCATGCAGCAATGAGCTATGGAACTTTTGGCCGGCATTGGGTTGTTGGTGATGCTGCGGCAAACATTAAATTATTCGACATGACGCTGATGATAATAGATGTCTTTGCAATGCCTGTTCTTTTTTTCATTGCCGGTTATTTTGCCTTGCCTAATATTCAGAAAAAAGGCCCCGGCGTTTTTCTCAAAAATAAATTTATGCGCCTGGGAATTCCCTGGCTGATTTGTATTATCTTCATTGTCCCCATCATTACTTATATTTATCATTACAATCATTTAGGCGGGAAACAATTGTTAACCTATGGACAATTCTGGATATATTGGATGAAAACCGTAAGTGATTTCCCTACTGGTTTCTGGTCTCCTATGTATCCTAATAT
>JAGVGX010000242.1 GCA_020056865.1 Desulfobacterales bacterium | reverse complement strand
CGCATCGTTGCTGATGACGAAATCAACATATTCAGTTTTTTGGTCAATAGGAAGCTGGGCCTTTAACATATTTGCAGCTTCTTTTCTGGAAATTTGGTCCCTTTTAGACAAACGCTCTATTTGTTGTTCAGGAGGAATATAAACAAGAATGTTTTTATGAAACATGTACTGGAGATTAAGTTCGATCAAAAGCGGTATTACCGCCTGGATAATGGCATCAGGATTTTTTTTTGTAATCAGATCAATCTGTTCAATAAATGCTTCATGAATTCGTGGATGGGTAAAGCCTTCTAATTTTTTTCTCTTTTCAAAATCATTAAAAACAATTTTTGAAATTTTTTTCCGGTCAAGATTATCATCGTCAGCCAAAATCTGTTTGCCGAAATATTCAACAATATCCTTCCAGGCAGGCTTGCCAGGTTCAACAACCTGTCTTGCCAATATGTCAAAGTCAATTGCTGGAACACCAAGGCCTATCAACATGTTCGACACAGTTGTTTTGCCGCTGGCAATGCCTCCGGTAACGCCTATTAGCAGCCGATTGTCCTTTCCCCTGATTGAATCGAGTTGATCGATTCCTCCATACGACATGGGAAAAGCACCGGCAATATCCTGATCTGCGCCTGCATAGCTTATCGGATAACGAATGCCCCTTCGATAAAGGACTTCAAGGCCGTCCATGGCTTTTGCCATACTATGGGCAGGCAATGCCATGACAAGATCATCATCCTGAGCATGACCATATCTCCGTTCTCCATAACACGGAATGGTCAATGAGGGTTTTCCTGTTAAATAACATCTTGCTATGGCATCCGAACAGGAAGACTCTCCAACACAAAAAAAATTCATTACTTCATATTTTTCAATCTGAAGCGAATTTATCAATAGCATCATCTGCGCAGGATTGGCATATATCAGGACTATGTCAGGTTCAAAAGGATTATACACCAGAGGCGCCATTGCAACAGCTTCATATTTTCCAACAGGAAGCCTCTGGATCGCATCCTCGTATTTTTTCCCGTCTTCTCTTGTTTTAACCCATACAATACTCCGAAAAGTTCCGTCTTTATAAATATCGGGCAAGTCTGTCAAACCTAAAATGGAAGGACACTCAGGAGCAAGAAAGTCGTCAAGATCAGCACCAACCGTCCAGTCTGAATTTCTCACAAGCGTGATCATCTGGCAAAGGGTCATCTTGTGCTCCGATCTTCGCATAAAAGGAATTTCGTTCAAGGCTTCCTTTTTTTCCAGCATTTTAAAGGCCACAGGAAAGCATTTAAGCCTTAGCAGAAGCTCCATTCTTCTAACTATTTTTTCCCAATCGATAGATGGTCTCAAATTCAGCGCTCCTTCATTGCTTCTCTAAATTTTACAGGTTCAACCCTTGAATTTTTCAAGGCATCAACAAGATCATACTCATTGTTTATTTTATTGGAAAAACGGGTTGCATATTGGCCAACTTCATAAACTTCATGCGCGTCACTTCCACCTGTTACCGCTAAACCCAAACGCTGAGCAACGCTCAAAGCAAAGCTGTTTTCTTTTTCAGTAACTTTGCCGTTAAGAACCTCAACAGCATCAACCAGTTTAAACATTTGTCTTTGCGCACCCTTTTCAACAGTCAGCCCAAGCTGGTCTGTTCCCACAACAAGAAAGCCCCTGAAAGGATGGGCTGATATTATAATGCCTTTGGATTTTGTCACTTCTTTTCTAAGCTCCTCAAGGCTTATGATCCCTTTAATATCACGGTAACAACCAAATACCAGCACATCTCCCTGTGTGGTTGTTATTTCATTGCCCCTTAATACTAAAAATCCGTGTTTTTGTCTCAAATCCTCAATTTTATCTGCATTCCAAACATAATTATGATCTGTTAAACATATTCCGGTCAAACCAATTCGTTTTGCTTCCTCTATCAGGACATCTACCACAGCAGAACTGCAGGGAGAAGCAGGAAAAGTATGAACGTGCAGATCTATTACTATATCATCTGATAAGAGGCCTTCATCTTTTGCAAACACGTCTTCTTTTTTTGACAAATTTTTGGAAGTATTATTTTTGAAAACAGCTTTTTCTCCAATATCTTTATCAACTTTTCCAGAAGCTGTTTTCAAATTATCGGCTATTTTAAAATCATTTTTTATGCTGCTTTTAAAATTATCAAAAGTCAACGAGGCATCTTTCTTTTTAGCATCTTCCCATTTTGCAACCAAAACCGATTTTTTTGCTGTCAAGCAACATTCAATAAGAAGGTTGGCAAAATGACGGCAGCCTTTTCTTCCAATTATTTTATGTATTTTGTCCTCAATACCTTCTTCAATTATAAAGCCAACAGCCTCTTTAAGAACATTTTCTGCTCTGGGACATTCAGGCGTTGTCCATCGGTTCCATTTGCCTTGAATTGACAGGATTTTCATGCGGGACATACTTACAGAACAATCTATTTCAAGGCTGTAAATATCATCATCAAGTACCCCGTGGATCTCAAGAGTATCCTGATCTTTTCTTACAACACTTACAAGTTTGTTTCTAAAAAAATTCTTCATTTTTTAATACCCCCAAAACGTGAAAAAGTTATTTTTATCAACCATTTTACGATTCTGATGGTTCAAGCCCATCAACAAGGGGGCTTCCAGGCGCAAAAGCAGCGCACCGGTTGTACATTCTTGTGTTTTCTTTTACCATTTTTCTGTAGTATCCCCTGACATCATTCGCCTTGTCGGGGATTCCGGCTGCAAGCGTATCTTTTGTAAAAAATAATATTACACCGTGACAGCATTCTTCCACCATGTATACCACTTCCCGACTATCAACACTGTTACCTATGAGCCCTTTAATTATCTTCAGCATGCCTGGACCTATTCTGACGTCCTTTAACTTCTGAAAAGAATCGGCAAGATTGATCACATTTTTGTTCATACAGCATATATTGCCTTTCGCATGCTGAATTTCAAGGTCAGGAAGTTTAACCGTTATTTCAACATATGCATGGGTAAGGGTATCATTCATTCGACAGGAAGAAATTATAGTATCGGCATCGATCTGATTAACATCTGTTCTCCTGTTTCTTGAAAAGCATAGAAGGTTCTTCATGAGATATTCCTCAGGTAAAAGCCAGCTTGATAAAAAAACAAAAGACTGGGTGAAAAATTATCAGGAGTTGCAGTTAAAATAAAGTTGACTTATTTATTTTTTTTTAATCATATAAGCAATAACAAAGCAAACTAATTTAACAGGATTTAAAAACAATGAGCTTATACAACAAAAAAAAATCAGAGGAAAAAAAGCAGTATTATTACAGGCCGGCACTTAATACAGAAAGAAGAAAAAGAATAAAAGATCCTGACGGTTACGGCAAGCAAACCGGCCAGTGCGGTGATACCGTGGAGATATTTCTAATGGCTGGCAATGACCACATAAATAAAATATTTTTTGAAACCAACGGATGTTTGAATACTTTGGCATGCGCTAATGCAATCGCCTGTTTGTCTGAGGGAAAAACAATCACAGAGGCGTGGGATATAACGCCTGATCATATTGTAAACTATCTGGAAACGTTACCTTTGGAAGACATCCATTGTGCCGAGCTGGCAGCAGGAACTTTTTATCTTGCGCTTTCAAACTACAAACAAAATAAGCGTTCGCCCTGGAAAAAAATCTATCAAACATCAAAAACATAAAAAACATGTCGATAAATAAATCGGACTATATACAACTGAATCCCTTGCAGAAAGCCGACGGCGTTGTTGCTCTTACCTCTTCCCTTCTGATCATGAGCGCCAACCATGTGATCCGATGGCTTATTGGATACGAGCCCAAACCGGGCAAAATGTTTCCATTATCCAAACTTTTTCGCGAGCCGGAGTTAACAAGAGTAAGGGCAACAATCAACAACACATTAGAAAACGGACAGCCAGGTGTTGGTCTGGAGGCAGAACTGTTATGCCATTCAGGTGATAAATTTCTATGCGGTTATTCTGTTTATCCGATTTTCGATACCAATCAGTCTGCTACAGGTACCATCCTTTGTTTTCAAAAAAAACACCGGCCTTTATCTATCGTCAAAACACAAAAAACCAGATATGAGATGCGCCACAACCTGATATCACATGAAGGCTTGATAGATAACCTTCCCGAAGGTGTTTTTACCATAACAACTCACTGGCGAATTTCATCGTTCAATCAAACAGCAGAAAAAATCACCGGATACAAGCGTGAAGAAGCAATTGGAAAATACTGCTGGGAAGTATTTCGTTCTGATGTTTGCAAACTGTCGTGTCCTTTGAGAAATGCTTTAAATGGCGGACAAAGCTATATTGACCAGGAAGTAAGAATTTTCAACAAAGGCGGCAGCCGTCAGGCTATTCTGGTGAACACCAACGTACTTCGTGACACTACCGGTATGGTTTTAGGAGCAGTTGAAACATTTCGTCCCCTTGGTGGGGAGATGTATCCTGCTGATGGGACAAGATATCATCACTCTTTTGAAAACATTATAGGGAAAAGTGATACAATGCAGCGTCTGTTTTCAATGCTTCCGGATATTGCTGTCAGCGATGCCAACGTATTAATTTCCGGAGAAAGCGGGACGGGCAAAACCCTTATTGCAAAAGCCATCCATAATCACTCCCTTCGTTCAAAAGGTCCATTTGTAACAACAAACTGTGTGACATTTGCTGAAACATTACTGGAATCAGAGCTTTTCGGACATGAAAAAGCTTCTTTTACCGGAGCTGAACATTCAAAACCCGGCAGATTTGAAATGGCTAAAGGAGGCACCCTGTTTCTTGATGAAATTGGAGAACTTAAACCCGAATTACAGGTAAAACTGCTTCGAGTTCTTGACCAGCGGGAATTTGAACGCGTCGGAGGAACCCAGACACTCAGCATGGAAGCCCGTATTATCAGCGCAACCAACAAAAATCTGACCGAAGCCATCAAAAAAGGATTGTTTAGAGAAGACTTTTACTATCGTTTGCGAACTGTGCCGTTGAATCTTCCGCCACTTCGGGAGAGAAGAGAAGACATCCCTTTACTTGTCAACCATTTCATCAAACGATTTAATAAGCAGTATAACAAAAAAATACGTACTGTTGATACAAAAGTTTCACTTTTTTTTCAGAAATATCCATTTCCAGGAAATGTCAGGGAACTGGAAAGAGCCCTTGAACATGCCTACGTGTTTGCCAAAGGGCCGGTAATATTTATGAGCAGCCTTCCGGAATTCACCGAATTCAACATGTCAGACGCCTCTTCTTTAAAAACATACCACCTTACTCAAGAAAAGCTTAATCGTGAAACCGTTTCACAGGCACTTTCAATCAGCAAGGGCAAACGGGGAAAAGCGTCTGAGCTTCTTGGCATAAGCCGTACATCCTTGTGGCGATATATTAAAAAATTCGGGCTTAATTAACCCAAATGAACCGAAACGTTTCATCTTGTTTCAAATGTTTCAGATAGTGTTTCAAACTTTCCATTCTAAAGGTAACCTGCTTAAATTAAACATTATACTATCAGATTTTAATTCAGTGTATTACAATTTGAAACAATTATTTTGTTTCAATATTATAAGAATCTAATAAAACAACCGTATTTCATCTCATACAAACCAAATAAGCCTGTAACTCAATAATATATACTTATATTTCAATTGGTTATGAATTGGCACGCTAATTGCTATGACGAATGCCACATATGAACAGCCAGATCAAAGCTCTTTTTAATCCGGAACTGATACGAAACCAAAAAAATATTTAAACTTAACAGGAGGAAGTAAGCATGCCACAACAATCTGAAATTATAGATAATATCATGAATCGATACCCGGCAAAGCCTGAGTATCTCATTTTCTTCTTACAGGACATCCAGGCTGATTGCGGATATATACCCCCGGAATCAATGCAGCTGATATCCGATCATACAGGCGTTCCCATTACCCAGACTTATTCGGTAGCAACATTTTACCAGTCGTTTCGACTTGAACCCAAAGGGGAACATGAATTACGTGTCTGTCTCGGTACAGCATGCCACTTAAAGGGCGGCCAACGTATTGTTGAAGACCTCGAGCGAAAACTGAATATTAAGGCGGGCGAAACAACTGAAGACATGAAGTATACATTGGATACCGTCAACTGTGTTGGCGCCTGTGCTTTAGCACCGGTTATGGTTGTTGATGATAAATATGAACCAAATATCTCTTCCGAAAAAATTAATAAAATTTTAAAAAGATTTGAAAAAGAATAAACCAAAATATGGAGAAAAAAAATGGCTTATGAAAATACTGCACTGAATGTGGACATAGACAGCTGTCGTCTTATTTCCCACGAAGACCTCAATGTATTAAGGCAGCAAATTATTGACAAAATAGATCCCGACAAGCCGGAAATAGTGGTTTGTCACGGCACAGGATGCATGGCCAACGGCAGCGTTATGGTAACAGAAACGCTTAAAACAGCTTTATCATCTTCAGGAATTAAAGCAAAGGTCATGCCCGGCATTAAAACCACAGGATGTCAGGGATTTTGTTCCAGAGGCCCATTGGTTATGATAAAACCACAAGGACTTTTTTATCAACAGGTTAAGCCCAAAGACATAGAAGAAATCGTTCAAAAAACGATTATCGAAAACAAGCCTGTTGAACGTTTATTGTACAAAGATCCAAAAACAGGAGAAATTTTCAACACAGAAAAGGAAATACCTTTTTACAACCTTCAGGAGCGGATTGTATTACATAACATTGGGAAAATAGATCCCACGGATATAAAAGATACAATCGCAGCAGGCGGCTATCAGGCCCTTGCCAAGGCAATAACAACAATGACGCCTGAAGAAGTTATGTCAGAAGTTGAGAAATCAGGGCTTAGAGGACGAGGAGGCGCAGGATTTCCAACCGGACGCAAATGGCGTGGGGCGATAAATGCCTTTAAGAAAAAGGGAGGGCCTGTTTATGTAGTTGTAAATGGCGATGAAGGCGATCCAGGCGCGTTTATGGATCGTACAATCATGGAGGGTGATCCTCATGCTGTTTTGGAGGGATTAATATTAGGAGCCTATGCTCTTGGATCAGAAAAAGGATATCTATATGTCAGAGCTGAATATCCACTTGCCATTAAACACCTGGAAATGGCTATGGAGCAGGCAAGAGTTTTAGGCCTTTTGGGAAACGATATATTAAATTCCGGTTTTTCTTTTGATGCTCAAATCAATAGAGGCGCAGGTGCATTTGTTTGTGGGGAATCCACTGCTCTTTTTACATCTATTGAAGGAAAACCAGGTAATCCAAGACCCAAATATGTCCGTTCAGTGGAAGAAGGTCTTTGGGGAAAACCAACAGTTTTAAATAATGTGGAAACATGGGCGAATATTCCCTTGATTATTGAAAAAGGAAGTGACTGGTATGCGGGGATAGGCGTTCCACACAGTACAGGCACAAAAGTATTTTCTCTTGTTGGCAAGGTTAATAATGTAGGTCTTGTGGAAGTTCCTATGGGCACCCCCATGTCAAAAATAGTAGAAAAGATCGGTGGAGGCGTCCCAGGCGGAAAACACTTCAAGGCCGTACAAACCGGAGGGCCTTCAGGTGGTTGTATTCCATATAAATTAAAAGATCTTCCTGTAGATTTCGACTCGCTGACCAAGGCCGGCGCCATGATGGGTTCGGGTGCCATGATTGTCATGGATGATAGAGATTGCGTGGTTGATGTTGCCCGTTATTTTTTGCGCTTTTTGGAAGAAGAATCATGCGGAAAGTGCCTGCCCTGCCGTTTGGGCCTCACAAAAATGCGTGAAATTCTGGATAATTTTTCACATGGGCATGGAGATGAAAAAGACATTGATGACCTTATGAGTCTTGCTGAAGCGGTTAAGGACGGCGCATTATGCGCTTTAGGATCCAGCGCTCCAAATCCCTGCCTTACAACGTTGAAATTTTTTAAAGATGAATACATTGCACATATAAAAGATCAAAAATGTCCCGCCGGTGTATGTAAGGATCTGATAACCTACTCTATCAATCCTGATACATGTACAGGATGCAGGAGCTGTTCACGTCAATGTCCTCAAAACTGTATAAGCGGAGAAAAGAAAAAAGCGCACATCATTGATGCAGCGAACTGTATCCGATGCGGTATCTGTATGGAAACGTGTAAATTTGATGCAGTTGAGGTCAGATAGTCAATTTTGGAACCATACCATAACAGGAGAACCATTTAAAATGATTAAATTTAACATTAATGACACTGAGGTAGAAGTCGAATCCGGATGTACAGTGCTTGAAGCTGCACGCCAATATGGGTTTGAAATCCCGACTCTTTGTTTTCATGAATCTGTCTCACCAAGCGGTGCATGTCGCCTTTGTATGGTTGAATTAAAGGACGGGGGCTGGTCGAAACTTGTGGCCTCATGCATTTATCCCGTTGCTGAAGGCATTAATATATATACTGAAACAAAACGCGTGCAAAACGTAAGGAACTGGATTTTCCAAATGCTTTTGGCAAAATGCCCGGCCAGTCAAGAGATAAAAGAACTGGCAAAACAATACGGTGTTACGTCAACCAGGTTTGCCATTCAAGACCCTGATGAAGAGTGCATGGTTTGCGGGTTATGCACTCGTGCATGTGAAGAAATTGTGGGTTTATCGGCAATATCAATAATGGATCGCGGTGTGTATAAAAAAATTGGCTCGCCTTTTTCACAACCAACAGAAGTCTGTGTCGCCTGCGGGTGCTGTGTCACAATTTGTCCTACCGGGGCTATGCGTTCACGTATTGATTCAATTCGCAGTACACCTTCGGTAACACTTACACCACTGGCTTTATAAAATAAGGAGGCTAAATAATGAACGACATTCCAAAAACCGGCGTATTTCTTTGTAAATGTGGACAAAAAATAGAGCCTTTTGTAGATCTATCGATTCTTAAAAATAACATGACCCATCAAGACGGGGTCGAATGTTGTGACATATTACCATACCCATGCCTTGAACCAGGTTTAAAACATATTATCCATAATATCAGGAAAAAAGGGTTGAACCGACTGATTGTTGCCGGTTGTGAAAGCCGACTGATGTTAAAAAAATTTGAAACACAACTTGAAGCAGAAGGATTAAAAAAAGGCCAGATAGATATCGTGAATCTTCGGGGTCATGTTGCAAGTGTCAGCGATCTTTCTCCGGAGCAAAAGGCTAAAAAAGGGATAAAACTTGTCAAAGCATCTGTAGCTGAAATGACAGCACTAAAATCTAGTATCCAACAGAAAATAGACATCAACAGCCCGCCGATTATCGTTGGCGGAGGCATTGCTTCTTTTACGGCAGCGCAGGAACTTGCACGAAAGGGTATCGACTGTCTTCTGTCTCTTTCCGAAGATAATCCCGATACGATTCTTAAAAACATCCACAAGCAGTTTCCTGGTGAACGCAGCAATTATGACCGTTTAAAAACAATTATAAATGATGTCAAAAACAGCCCTCATGTTAAAATACTTCCACAGGGAGAGCTTTGCGAACTTTCAGGGATAACCGGAGATTATACGCTTTCTTATACTGTCCCTGAAAAAACATCCAGAGTAAAATATAATTCAGGTGCTATTATCGCATGTCTGGATGGAGAGTTGTCTCCTCCCGGGCCTGAATTCGGTTATGATGGCAAAACCGTTTTATGTCAGACCAATTTTGAGGAACAGATTTGGTGCAAAGAGATTCCAAA
The DNA here is from genome assembly GCA_020056865.1 of Desulfobacterales bacterium. The sequence continues at coordinate 3,328 of JAGVGX010000242.1, read as the reverse complement.
AGGAAACATGGTTTTCTGGATCAGTGATTATGAGTCAGGACAACAGGAATTTGCACAACTTTCTGCACGTTCGGCATGGGAAATGAGCAGGCATATTTTAGAAAATTCTAAAAACTCCAGTGTTGTAATTATGTATAATGAACAGATGTCTCTTCCTCTTTCAGCACAAGAAATGGCAGTTGGAAGAAAACTGGGATTAATATGGGTCCCTTATGATAAATCAGTTCAGCCTATTCTTCAGGCCGGATATATTACTTTTGGAAGTATAAATGATCACCTGGAGCATGAAATACCATGGGACAGAATTATTCTTTCACCCATACGAAAACTCGGCGAAAAATCACTTAATACGGCTAAAATTCTTGGTATTATTCATGGAGAAAGCGAATTTCTCGGCATTCATCATGCCAAAGTTAGGCCGGAAATGGTTGGCAGGGAAGAAACTTATCTTGCAGGAAGCGCACGTTATGCCTGCAATTTGAATGATGTATTAAACCAGGGACGCAAGGCCGGGAAAAAAAATGCTGAAATGATGCAAAAATCGGCTGAAGGGAAACTCTTTGCTCCCCGCGTGGTATGCATTGTGGATACAAATAAATGTGTGGGATGTGGCCAGTGTCAGGAGCTTTGTGACTGTAACGGCATAGGTGTAATTGAAGGAATCGGCGGAGGGTTGCCTCGCGTGGTGGATCCCATGGTATGTACCGGAGGGGGAACATGCGCTGCCTCTTGTCCCTATCAGGCGTTAACACTTCAGAATAATACAACCGATCAACGTGAAGCTCGTGTGGCTTCGTTATCAAGTCAGTTATCAGGCAATGAGTTTGTGGCTTTTGCCTGTTCATGGGCAGGGCTGCCTGCAGCTGACAATGCCGGCAACCAAGGCCTCAAGTATAATCCTGGAATTCACATTATAAGCGTACCATGTGTTGGACAGATTGATACAAGTGTTATGGCAAGAGCATTTTTAGAAGGGGCACCCGGTTTGTTGCTCATTGGGTGTGTTCCGGAAGATTGCCATCATTCATTTGGCGTAGATCATGCATGGAGTCGTGTAAATCTTATGAAAAAACTATTTACTTTGTGCGGATTTGAAAGAAGCCGTATTGCATTGGCCCATGCTGACCTTAACAGACCGGAAGAGTTTATCCATACAGTAGAAAGTTTTTCCAGAATGATGAAGACATTTGGTGGTGGCATAGAAAAAACACCGGAGAATCAAAACAAACTTCAAAGTATATATCGACTTGTAAAATATAACTCCCGTATTCGTTTGTTGCTGTCTTCCGGTTTAAGACGCCCATGGGAACAAACATACAGAGGAGATCAGCGTTTTGCATTAGCCTATGATAAAAGTGATTTTATGGAAGCACTAAAAGAAGAGTTTTTAAAGGCTCGTCTCGAAGATTTTTTAATTTCAGAAAAAAAACCTTTAGGTTTACAAGAACTTGCAAATGCCGTGTCTGAAGATAATATCAGAGAGCAGCTTGATGAATTAATAACCGAAGGCATTATTAACCGCTCTTACAAAAAAGGGAAGCCTTTTTTCATAAGCACAAACTAATCACCCTATGAATGCAATCTATTTTTAATGGATTCAAGCAGATGAAAATTATTATAACCTTAACAAAACATTGCATTGAAACAGAAGTAAAAAAAGAGTACGAAAAGTTAATAACAAGGTATTTTGACAAAAAACGATTTAAGGATGAAAAAGCTTTTATTGAAGCCAGGATAGAACCTCTGAAATTTTTTATTGAACATGCCGACTTTTCTTTTTTGCGAAGTAATTTTACGGAATTGAATGGCAACAATGAGTTACAAGTCGTTTTAAGTATCCCCGAACAGTTTTCTGAAACAAAAATTATTTTTAACAAGATAATCATAACCCCTGAATGGAAGGGAAACATAACAAGCCATGAAAATAACAACCCTGGTTGAAAATAGTATAGCAACCGGACTGGCGCCGTTAATGGGAGAACATGGCCTTTCTTTCTTTATCGAAACAGAAGACAGAAAAATTCTGTTCGATACAGGTAAAGGCCTTACGCTTCTATCAAACGCGGATGCCCTTGGAATTAACCTTAAAACAATCGATACCGTTGTGTTGAGTCATGGTCATTACGATCATGCAGGTGGTTTAAAATATCTTATCAAACGCAACAATAGTTTTACTGTTATTGCACATCCCCAAATATTTGATAATAAACTGGTGTTAAGAGATAATAAATACCATTCCATCGGCATCCATGATGACAAAAAAATACTGGCAGACAGCGGTATCAAAATAAAGCTTGAAAAAGAATCTGTCTCTATTAGCAATAAAATAATAACAACAGGCGAAATCCCTATGGAAACTGATTTTGAAGACGTTGAGCCCATATTTTATTTAGACAAAAACGGCAACAAGACGCCAGATACGCTTATAGACGACCGGTCCCTTATACTTGATACAAAAAAGGGGATGGTCATTATCTTCGGATGTGCTCACAGGGGAATTATCAACACGTTAAAATATGCGACAAAATTAACCGGTACCAAAAAAGTTCATGCTATTTTGGGTGGTATTCACCTGATGTCTGCAGATCAGGAAAAATTAAAAAAAATATTTTACTGCCTTAATAATTTCAGCGTTGAAAAAATGATATTGGGCCACTGCACAGGCTTTTACACCACTGCCAGGTTTGTCAATGAATTCGGCAACAAGGTCATACCGAATACCGTAGGACATGTTATTGATTTTTAACAATATCGGTATTTCCGCTTGACATATTGAAAAATCCTTTATATCAACATAATACTTTAATTAATTATCCCTGCAGGAGTTTATCAATGTATAAATTTTTCGGCTTTACCTGAGCGTTTTTACTTAGTGCTACCCGGGTTTGGTAGGCACAGGGTCAGGTCGGAAAATCATATCTTTCTAATCATCATCATTTCCAAAGTCTGTATAGACATGACTCATACGCCTCTCAAAGCCGGTTTTCCTGTAACAATAGCAGTAAAATAAAATTGTAAGAAAAAAGGGAGGAGTAGATAATAAATGCGATACTTGATTGTGCATGCTGTTCATGAGTCTATAACGTATGATAAAAGGAGAGAAAGCGTATGAGCCAAATAAAAAACATACTGGGTACACGATGGGGTATTATCGGAGTAGGTGCTTTTATTGGAATTTTAGCGCCTCTTTTACAAAAATGGGGGAACCCCGGAAACATGGGTATTTGTGTTGCCTGTTTTGAAAGGGACATTACAGGGGCAATCGGCATTCATCGTGCAGCCGTGGTCCAGTATATGCGGCCGGAAATTATCGGGTTTGTTTTGGGTT
>JAGVGX010000248.1 GCA_020056865.1 Desulfobacterales bacterium | reverse complement strand
TCTGAAAATCTCAATAGATTCTTCTAAATGTCCAAGCTCGGTCTCTATCATCTTTACTGCCAGATTGGTTTGCTCTGTCTTTAAATAACGATTGATTCTCGGTATGATGTCTTTCAGATGAGGCTGTTCAATAACAGCATTTCTAAGGGAAACACCGAGTATTTGAACCCTTTCAAAAATACTAATTTCATAAAAATTATTGATAACGGCAGCGTCAAAGTGTGGATAGGCTGATGCCCCGGGTATATCATTTAAGGTAAACCAAAACCAGTGCGCCCCAAGGTTGAAGAGATCGCTTCCAAGTATATCCTGCATCTCCTTGTATTTCACCGCATCTCTTTTAATCTCAATATCGAAACTGTGGTCTGCCGAATCGAAAGATATTTTATTTCTCGAAGTAAAATCTACAATCGCCACTGCTTGTTCGACTGATGAATCAATGTATCCAAGTCTTATACGCTGGCCCGACCAGTTATTGCCCCTCCACAAACGATTCCCTTTATATGATGATGTTTCAGGAGGCACATACCTTGCGTCGGACAGGTCATGCATAATTACGAGATTGGGCATCCCGGCTATCTTCGGCAGAATTCTTCCCAAAACGCATTCAGCGACATCATATCCGTGCGCATCCCATAAGACCAAGCATCTTTTCACGCCCTTTAAAATGGAATCGTAATCAAATGTCAGAATATTCCCTTTCAGTGCTTTAAGAGGTCTGAACCATTCTTCATCAACCTCCTGAAGAACTCGCCACTGGGTAACATTTTCCCAGTCATCAGATATACACAGACTGACTACATTGCAATTAGCGCCTTCATTCCTAAGTTGATTGGCAGCTTCCGTGAATGCGCATGTGGAGTTGCCTTTTCCCCTGCCGAGTTCCAGAATTAGCTCGGGTTTAAATTCAAGGACACACGCCATAAGCTGCGCCCATTGAAACGGCCACATATCTGTTTTATTGTCCACTGCATCGGCAAGATTGAGGATTCTATCACGCAATGATCTCAGATTAAAACGTTGATTCCAGTATGCTTTAGCTGGTGTGAATTGGGATGCGGTGTAATATGTTCTCTCTGTCATTTCAGTTAAAGGCATCAATATATTCTTACGGTAATTGAGATTTAAAAAAGTTAGATTTTCTTCCTGACCATTTGTCTGTGATTCTACTTTTACTAAACCAAATGCGTTCGCTAACATATATGAAATTATCTCATCTTTGTTTGCAGCACCTTGATAAACCTGCACAGGTGTAACTGTAACTTCAAGCTGTACTTTGTCTACTTTATGTATTTGTTTACCTCCTGATTTGACAACTTCAAAGTCATTCCCTTGTGCATCAATCTTGAGAAATTCAATGTGTTCAAAGGGTATGCGCTCAAATACTGTATCAAGACGGATGGTTGGAACTATACGTTCCTCTATTTCCTCGAGACCGGTTTTGTCTTTCCATATTGCCAATCCGTCTGGGTTAAATGTACGAAGAGAGCTTGACACATAATTCTTTGTCAGGTGAAAATTTGCGTATCCTTCCTGTTCACTGACTGCCGCTGGAATTGCAAACATATAAGGGTGCCTTTTATTTAAACTGTCCCACTTTTCAATTATCGGTTCAAAGGCTATTATTGCTAATCCCTCCGTTTTATAAAGGGCAGACAACGTTGTCTCTCCTTCGTGTGCTCCAACATCAATCCATATCCTCTGTGTCTCCCTTGGAAGAACAATTTTTCCATTCTCAGTGTCTATAAAAAGGTAATCCTCAATCTTGTTGGATACGAAATTACTGATTGTGGGGTCAGTGTTTTTTGAACTATCCCCTACTGCAAATTCACGTAAATTTTCTCCCCTTAATCCCCAGTCCTCATCATTGATAACCATTGGTTTTCCGTTCTCAAGCATCTGTCTGCAGTCACTTTCATATTTTTGATAATCGGTAAAGGGCCTTTTCGCATGTTCTGAGCGGTCATGCTCCTGATGATATATGGGTTCATGCAATATTACCTGCTGGAGTCCAGCTGATAATGCCATATAACATATATACCCGTCTATGAAACTATGGCTTTTTAATTCAGGGTATCCCCTTAACTGGTGCCAGTTGCTTCTGGACATTAAGAAAAAATCGCCTGCTGCATTAGTATGTACCTCTCTTCCTGTTTTTTTAGACAGTTCTATAATGCTTGCCACACCTGATGTTAAAAGGACAGTATCCTCTTTTAAATTTACACGGTATGCATACTCATGGCACATTTTCAATTGCTTCTCTACCGGCATTTTATCAGGGATACGATAGTTAACATCATAACGATTGGTTCTATAAAAGCAATCCTGCGACAACTCGTGTGCCGATAGAAAATGAAACAATTTCTCGCTGAATAATATGTCAGGATTTGTTGCCAGTATATACTCTCCCTCAGCCTTTCGGATGCCAACATTCTTGGCTATATACTCAAACATAGGCATACAATCAGAATCGGGCAGTTGTGAATGAATCCTCTCTGGTACTGTGATTATACGAACTCTATTCAGATCTGAATGCCAGGATAAGGCATCGTAAATACTTTTGCAATGATCTGGCGGGTTCCATTCAACAATGATTAATTCGGCATCAAGTTTGTACTTTTTAGACAATTCTGAAAAAACGTTTAAAAAGATTTGAAACCTGTGAAGAAAATCTCCACCGTAATTGTCGTTTCTTGCCGCAACAACAAAACTTATGTAAGGTTTTTTATTCATAATATCCTTTCTAAGTCATTACACCAGGCAATGCCAAGTTTTTTGACTTTGTCAGGCAGATAATCTAAATATCTAAGTTTTTCATATAAGTACCTTAATTTTTCAAAGATGCTTCCTCCCCCAAGCTCAATTGATAGAAGATACTGGCAAAACTTTTGTGTCCATTCCATGCCGAATAATTCATCGTGTAAATTTTTCCATTGGTTATGTTTATTTCTCTCCTGCCATACAAACGGACGGCCGTAATGGACATAGTAATCTGTCTCCATCATTATCCGTTCAGCGATGTATGATGCCCAGATGTCATCGAAACGCCCAACACCGATTAATACCATCATCAAAGGCGCTATTTCATATGTAAAAGCAGTATTTTGTGAGTTTATAGGGGCAAAATGGGTATTGTTTACAATTACTCCTGTATAAAGCAAATCAGAGATATGCAATACGGTAGGATGTCTGACAATTCTATCCACAGCATCAATATCAGGGTCTCCAAGCCACAATCCCGAGGCGATACCAATACGTTTGTTCATTACAGATTCAAGACGAAATATATGTGAAGAATGTCTTTGCTCATATGGAAACCCTCGATGGAAAATCTGGGGATCCAACAGACAACCAATATTGAACCACCTTGTATCATTGTTTACCATAACACCGGAAAAAGGATTTGCGAAGAAAGACGAGAAACTCTTAAAATAATCATCTCCTAAGGGCAAGTTATCATCGTCAATAGAAATAATGATATCAGGCTTCAATTTGATCGCCTCAAGCAGCGCTATATTCCTACGCATAATTTTATTCCAGCCTATAATCTTTGAACATGAATAACCGAGTTTATCCTGATCAGTATCACTATAATAAATAGCATTACCCAGACCTTCCACAAGTGCTCTGACTTTTACATGTGGTGTCTTTTTATCACCTGTTATAATAAAGGTAACACCCTGGTCTATCTGTCGATAGCGGATTAGGACATCTGGGATATGTATCGTTGTAGTTATAAGAACTATTTTCACTATACCCGTCCTTCCTGTTTTGCCTTTCCCAATGCAATGTATTTAACAACCTTATTTAATTTTTCAGGGTCGAGCATCCTCCAGCAGTCAATAATCGTTATGGGATTATTAACAATATAACTATTATTTATTGATTTAAATTCTTCGGCTTCTGTTGCGATAATACAAATGGACGAATTTAATAAACATTCTTCTATTGAAATAGCGTAGTAAATCCTATCTCCAAAAACTGCCATAGTATTGTCTATTGCCAATGGGTCGTAGCATATAACCTTTATGTTCTTCTTTAGTAGTTCTTCAATAAGTCTTATAGATGGGGATTCTTCTATCACCGGACTATCAGGCTTATAAGAAAGACCAAGGACTGATACTGCTTTATTACCGTCAGTGATTTGCTCCATGACAAGATCAGTAAGGTGCTTTACCTGAAATCTATTTACCTCATCAGTTGCCTTTGCAAGTTTTGCATCTATGCCGTATTTTTCGGCAAAGGCGGCAAATGCCCTGTTATCTCTTGGAAAACACGGGCCTCCATAGCTAATGCCACCTTTGAGATAATATGGGGAAATTCTTTTATCAGCGCCCATAGCTTTTGTAATATGGTCGATATTCGCCCCAGGGATTGCCTCGCATATATTGGCAAGGGTATTGGCATAGCTTATCTTCATAGTAACATAGGAATTCAGGCTTATTTTGGTAATCTCCGCACTGATTATTGACATTCTCGCAATATAAGGATTATTTTTACATACAGTCTTATAAATTTTCGTAAGTTGTTCACCGGCAAATTCATTGCTTTCACCTATAAGAACCATATCGGGATTTAAAAAATCGGTTATTACACTGCCGAGGGCAATGAATTCCGGGTTATAACAAACTCCAAAGCCGTCGTTCAATTTTCTCCTGGAGGTTTTCTCAATCAGTGGGATCAAGCTTCCATCGATAGACCCTGGAGAAACGGTAGAGGTTATCACGAAGAGATGATATGCCTTATTGCTCTCTTTCATGGCGGCAGCGAGGGGCCGAAGAGCAGAAATCAGATATTTGTTGGAAAAATATCCGTCTTCATTGCTCGGGGTAGGGAGGATGAAAAATGTTGTATCTGAGGACTTGATTACTTCTTCGTAATCTTCAGTGGCCTTTAATCTATCCTTAGCAGATGTTATTAATTCCTGAAGTCCTGGTTCATAAACGGGGGCCACCCCACTATTTATTGCATTTACTAAATCGTTATTTATATCTACGCCTATAACATCAAACCCTTTATATGCAAAACATGCTGCCGAACATACTCCTAATTTGCCAAGTCCAATAACAGAAAGCTTTGCCACAAAAACCCTCTCCAATGTTAACCTTTAATACGCAAACTTGACTATATGTCATTCGCATAATTCAGGTTCGATTTTTTCCTCATCATATGAATTTGTATGTCATGCTGTCATTCAGAATAACCTGTTCGTATATCTGATTGTGGGGTTGGTAGGTACACCTTGGACATTCTCGCTCGACTATAATCCTGTCATGTATTTCCCAGTGAATTCCATTCCCCCAGAACTTTTGAATCTCTTCAACGTCTTCAACATCGCTTGCTAATTCAAGCTTTTCATCTCCACGCCTGTCACAACACAGACCAAGAACAAAAGAGTCCTGGGAGGCATTGTTG
>JAGVGX010000056.1 GCA_020056865.1 Desulfobacterales bacterium | reverse complement strand
TGTCGATTGAATACAACGAGATTCATGCGCAGTCGCTGCGTATGGCGAAAGAAATTAAAAAGGAATATGCGAAGAAGAATCCGCTTTTTGTTTCGGTACTGAACGGAGCATTTTTATTCGCTGCAGAGCTTTTTAAAGAAATCGATTTCCCTTGCGAAATAACCTTTACACGCCTTGCATCTTATCACGGAACTGGCTCCACCGGAAAAATTCGTACATTGATTCCGCTGGCTGAATCCGTTACCGGAAGACATGTTATCATTCTGGAAGATATTGTTGATTCCGGATTGACGCTTTCTCATCTTATAAAAGTTCTTAAAAAACAAAAACCTGCTTCCATCAAAACAGCCTGCATGCTGTTTAAGCCCGATGCGCTGCAACACAAACTCACGCTTGATTATGTGGGATTCATAGTGCCGAATGATTTTCTGGTTGGCTTTGGTCTCGACTATGACGGTCATGGAAGAAACCTGAAAGATATTTATACCCTTGTAAAATAACCCACACTATGCTGAACATCGTTTTATTCGGACCTCCGGGTGCCGGCAAAGGAACCCAGTCGCAAAAGCTTTACGAAAAATACAACCTTACACACATCTCCACCGGAGATATGTTGCGTGAAGAAATCGCCAACAATACTCCTTTGGGGAATCAGGCAAAAAGCATTATCGAAAAAGGGGGGCTTGTTCCCGATGATGTGATTGTGCAGATTATTGAAGAAAAAATTAAACGCAGTCCGGAAACGAACGGTTTTTTATTTGATGGTTTTCCACGAACTGTAGTTCAGGCATACATCCTGGAAGGTTTATTACTGCGAATGAATTCAAAACTGAATTGCATGATCAGTTTGGTAGTGCCGCGCGAAGAACTTATCAAGCGAATGACAGACAGGGCTTCCCGCGAGAATCGCGTAGATGATCGTAATATGGATGTAATCAATTATCGTTTGCAGGAATATGAAGACAAAACCAAACCGGTCGCCGATTTTTTCCGTGCAAGAAATCAGTTTGTTTCTGTTGATGGAACGGGGAACGTTGATCAGATCTTCGATTCCATCGATTCAGAAGTTCAGAAATCCATCGGTACTACCTGGTCGAATATTATTCTTTACGGCCCTCCGGGAGCCGGAAAAGGCACACAGGCGAAGAAACTCGCCGAGCGTTATAATGTAATTTATATTTCAACCGGACAACTGATCCGTGATGAAATCGAGAAAAATTCAGCCTTGGGTAAGGGCGCGAAACCCTTTATGGATACCGGCGACATCGTTCCTGATGAAATTGCAATACAGATCATCGAAGAAAAATTAAACATGCATCCCGACTCAAATGGATTTATCTTTAAAGGATTTCCGCTTACTGTTGCGCAGGCGTATATTCTCGACAGTATGCTGTGGCGTATGAATTCAAGCGTTTCGAAAGTGATGGAAATTACTTCGCCCACTTTATTGTCTTTTAAAAGACTTACGGCGCGTTCTAAAACCGGGAGAGCACGCTCCTATGATATGAATCCCGAAACCATTATTCATCGTTTGGAAGTGTTTGAACAAAGAACTTCTATTTTGCGTGAATATTACAACAAACGAAACTTACTTCAAACCATTGATGGTTCAGGTGATGAGTCGGAAGCATTTGCCCAGCTTTGCGAAGCAACAGAAAAGACATTTAAATTCCTGAGATAGAATTCAAATTTTTAGCTAACTACCTTGTGGTTCGGCTGCGTTAAAAAATGAAAAATATTAAATGAAGAAATTGCAACTTTTGTTTATTTGAATTAAATTTGATAAAAATATTAGAATGAACAACACTAACATTCAATCGGAGAAGCTCAGCATTATTGAATGGCTTCTTCGTCTACAGGACAAAACAATGATTGAGAAGATAAAGTTTTTAATAAACAATCCTAAAATATCTAAAGATTGGTGGGAAACTATTTCTGAAGCAGAAAAAAAATCTATAGATCGCGGACTTAATGATATTGAAAAAGGCAAGCTTACACCCCACGCTAAGGTCAGGAAAAATTATGAAAAGTGGTTATAGCATCATTTGGTCTGATGAAGCAAAAAGTAATTTATTGGGGTTAATAGAGTATTTTAAACTACAATGGACAGAAAAGGAACTAAGAGCATTTTTTCAAAAATTTGAAAAGACACTCGAGTTAATTTCTAAAAATCCGCAACTATTTAGCCCTTCAGTAAAAAGGAAAAATGTTCGGAAATGTGTATTCAGTAAACAAACCAGCATTTACTATAAAATTGAAAATAGTAAAGTATATTTAATAGCACTTTTCGATAATAGAAAAAATCCCAAACAACTAAAGAAAGTTAAATCGAAGTAACATAATATATAGTATGTTGCGGCCTGCCTTTCTCCGCCGCGGCGGAATTTCTTTATTGTCATTTTTCTTTTTAACTACATTCGCCAACATCAGTTTTTTTTGTGCACACCATTTTGTGAACAGGTGAGTGAAACAGGATATCACCCGATTGCTTTAATTTACTAACTTTGCACACAAATAAAACTCACCAGTTCACAAATTCACAAACTCTCAAGTTAAAATGTCCGGAAGCAACTTCATCGATTACGTAAAAATATTTTGTCACTCTGGTCATGGTGGCGCGGGAAGTCCGCATCTGAAAAGAATTAAATACAATGCCAAGGCCGGTCCTGATGGCGGCGATGGCGGGCGTGGCGGTCATGTCATTATTGAAGGAAACCCTCAACTCTGGACCTTGTTGCATCTGAAATTTACCAAGCACGTTGTTGCTAAAGATGGTGAAAAAGGAAGCAAAAACCTTTGTTCCGGCTCCGATGCAGAGGACCGCACCATTGAAGTTCCTATGGGAACTGTGATGCGTGATGCCGAAACCAAAGAAATTCTTTTTGAAATTTTCGCTAAAATTCACCCAGATAAAGCAAAAGAGTATGAGACTAACTTTGAGGATACTGAAAGCATAGCCT
>JAGVGX010000060.1 GCA_020056865.1 Desulfobacterales bacterium | reverse complement strand
GTTAAAGGGATGAAAACATATGCATGGTTTTTACCTGACAAAATCGGGTCATATTTTATTCAATGTGCTGAATTTTGCGGGATAGGGCATTCTGACATGACGGCTGCATTAAGGGTTGTTACCGAAGAAGATTATGCTCTCTGGCTCGAACAGGAAGCCGATTAGTTCGGGCGCGTATCAACAACAGCGGCAGCTATGGGTGTAAAAACGTGTTTCATGCAGACGTATCAGAAGCAGAAAATATGTATTCTTTTTTTATGAGAACCTTCGCCCTGCTTCAGGTGATGAAAGTACCCATCAGTTTAATGATGTCTGCTGCGGCCTTAGCAGGATATGTCATTTGCGTTCCCATTGTAGATAGCACTGCTATCCTTACGGTGCTTAGCGTTTTTTCCCTGGCAGCCGGTTCTTCGGTACTAAACAATTATCAGGATCGAAAGCGTGATGTATTTTCTCCCAGAACTTGCAACAGGGCGCTTCCTAAACAACGTATAACGCCATCTTGTGCGCTTGCTCTGGCGGTGGTGCTACTTTTTTCAGGAATTTTAGGGTTGCTTTTTATCCAGGTTAGCTTGATCCCTGTATTTCTTGGTGCGTTGTCTGTACTGATTTATAATGGTATATACACGCCGTTAAAAGCAAAAACAGCTCTGGCAATTGTTCCCGGGTCTTTTTGCGGAATGCTGGCGCCGCTTATCGGATGGACAGTTGGCGGCGGGGTTGGCTTTGTTGATATAAGTTTATTGATGGTGCTTTTGGGCATATGGCAGTTTCCACATTTCTGGCTGCTGGTTTTAGCAAATCAAAATGAATATCAGGGGTCTGTACTGCCGAATATGCTCAACATCTTTTCTGTACACCAGTTAAAACGTATTCTGTTTATCTGGACGACGACCTTTGCCGCAACCGCTTTGATGCTTCCTGCAGTTGGCACCCTCACATCCTGTTGGATACGTTGGGCACTGACAATTTATTTTATAATTTTCATTTTCTTTTTCGGCTATTACATGTTGGCTCAAACAAAATCACATGCCTTTGTATGGTTATTTAAATATCTCAATGTTTCCATGGGCCTGATTATTTTTTCGATAATAACGGATCGGTTGCTCTAAAGAAATTAAGGTTGTAGGTAGGGTGTTATGTTTTTTTGATAATATCATTTTTGGAACAAGACATGTCAAAAACAGCAGTCACTATGCTTCCTGGTTGAGCAAAAGGTATGGATTGGCCGGTATTGCCAAGTAAATCGTTAATTTTGTCGCATCTTGCAGGGCCTTTTTTGCCGATAATTTCAACTACGTCTCCTTTGAACATCTTATTTCTTGCCTCAATGATTGTCTTATGATCATCGATTTTTTCTATACCTTTTCCTATAAAGAGCTTGTCTGTACAAGAAATCGATTTCGAAACGTTTGCTTTTTCCTGTTCCGGGTCGTTGAAATAAAATCCTGTGCAATAGCCCCTGTTATTAAGGCCTGCAAGTTCTTCCATCCATTCTTTTTTGGTTTTATATTCATCAGGGTTATCGAAATATGCATCGATTGCTTCTCTGTATATTTTTACTGTTGAGGCAAGATAGCTGATACTTTTCATCCTTCCTTCAATTTTTAAAGAAGTAATGCCGGTTTCAATAAATTCAGGCATATGTTCGATCATGCACAGGTCTCTTGAATTGAATATATACGAACCTCGGGTGTCTTCAGCAATGGGCATGTATTGACCCGGCCTGAGTTCTTCTACCACATGATATTTCCACCTGCATGGATGGGCGCACAATCCCCTGTTACTATCCCGCTGAGACATAAAACTGCTTAGAAGGCAACGTCCGGAATACGATATGCACATGGCACCGTGGACAAAGGCCTCAACTTCAATTTTGCTAAATGAAATAATGTGTCTGATTTCTTCTAAGGACAGCTCTCTTGCAGAATTTATTCTTTTAACACCCAGCTTTTTCCAGAAATTAGCGCTTTTGTAATTGGTTGTATTGGCCTGAGTGCTCAGGTGTATGGGCATGTGGGGTATAATTTCTAAAGCCATTGCCAGAATTCCCGGATCGGAAATAATAACGGCATCGGGTACTATATCTTTGATCTGGTGAAGGAAAATTTCTATGTGTTCAATATCGCTGTTTTTTGCAAATATGTTACATGCCACATATACGTTAACCTTGTTTTGATGAGCAAAGGCAATTGCTTGCTCCATTTCATCGATGGTAAAGTTGCCGGAAAAATTTCTCAGACTGTAGTCTTTTCCAGCAAGATATACCGCATCTGCACCATAGTGAACGGCAATTTCAAGTTTTTCCATGTTGCCTGCAGGAGCAAGCAGTTCGGGTTTTTGGGGTCGCGTGGTCATTTTATATGCTTTTTTAGAAACTAAAATTTTGTTGGCCAGTTGGCCAGCTTATGTTTGCTTATTGCTTTTGAAGGTGTGTTTCGGCAAATTTCAAGTGCGCGAACAATGTAGTTCCTGGTTTCGCGCGGATCAATAACATCATGGATGTAATGCATGCCAGCAGCGCCATAAGGACTTGAATCTTCGATCATGTCTTCAATAGCCTCGTCTTTGCTCGCCATGTCGAATTGATTGAGTTTGTTCCCATAGATGACATTAAAACCGATTTCAGGATCAATAAAGCTCATTTCAGCGGTAGGCCAGGCAACAAGAAAGTCTGCACCGCATCCGGAACCGCACATGTTGTAGTAGGCCATGCCAAAACTTTTTCTTATGATAACAGAAATTTTAGGAACCGTGACTTGTGCAAGTGCACTTAAATGATTCATAACACGCGCGCCAACGCGGTTGTTTTCAGCCTCGTTTCCAACAAGAAAGCCTGGGGTATCGTGAAAAAAAAGAAGCGGGATGTTATATGAATCGCACAGACACATAAAACTTGTAACTTTGTCGATCCCGTCTGTATCCATGGCGCCTGCGTTATAAAGCGGTTGACTTGCTATAATTCCAACAGATTCTCCTCCTACTCTTGATAATGCCGTAATGACGGATGTGCCGAAAAGAGGTTTTAAGAAAAACAGGCTGTTGCTATCAACGATGCAGTCCAGGATGCGATGCATGTCGTAGGTCCGGTTGCGTTTTTCAGGAATTATTTCCAGAATCTTGGCCATATGTTTACCTGATGTTTCAGGAACGTTCATTCTGGGAGGGTTCTCTTGATGATTAGATGGCAAATACCCTAAAAAAGTTTTTATCATATCTAAGCATGCTTCGTCGTTTTCTGCCACACAATCGGATAATCCTGTGATACGGGCATGTTTTTCCCATCCGCCAAGTTCTTCATCGGAAATTTTTTCGCCCAAGGCGATTTCCAAAACTCTTGGGCCTGATACAGCAAGTGTGCTCCCCTTGACTTGAACAACAAAATCAGCGATACACGCCATCCAGGTGGGCATCCCGTAGCATTTACCCATAACAGCCGCAACCATGGGAGATTGTCTGGTTCGGGTCATGTGCTCAACAAACGTATTTGATCCGTCGCCACCTATGGATCCCAAGCCTTTTGATCCCATAATATCAGGCATACGGGCACCTCCGGATTCACCAAGATATATGAGCGGGAATCCTTTTTGTTCTGAAACTGTTTTTAATTGGGCTTCTTTTTTGCTTGCGATCCTGCTTGATGTCGCGGCAAGCACAGTAAAGTCGTTGGCAATAACAACAACCTCGCGTCCATTTATTTTTCCAAAACCGGAAACCTTGCTGTCTGCCGGTGTGTTGTCTTTAAGATCAGGAACGTCTGAACAGTTCAGCATGCCGATTTCAAAAAATGAATCCGGATCGAGAAGCCTGTTGATCCTTTCTCTTGCAGTGAGTTTGCCTTCCTCATGCCTTTTTTTTATTTTTTCAGTTCCGCCCATCAGCAGGGCGTTGTCTTTTTTTTTCTTCAATGTTTCGAGTTGTTTGATAAAGGCCATGGTCGTTCTTTTATTTCCTTGCAGATTTGATTCTGTTAAAATCTGTTCTTGTGATGAACTTTTGGTGCTACATTTTTTACAATCGTATTATTAAGATTATCAGCTTATATTACCCAGGGCAACAGCAAACTGCCGACAGGATAAGGGGCGAGTGAAAAATCTTTCTAATAGAATGAATTTTAAAGGTCTTGTCTTGCAATTATTGCAACTTATGATTATAATTTCATATTATGAACGAGAATAATGAAAAAATACCGGATCCAAAAGAAATTGAAAAAGAGGTCAGTAATTTTTTGTCTAAAAGATTTGGTGGAAATGTCAAGGTCGTTTCGCCTGTAGTACTACCGGACGAATTGTATTCAGACAAACATAGAAAGTCTTCGAAAGAAAAGAAGATAAACTTTAACTTAATTCCCGAAGAGCTCATTGCTTATCTTGATCAGTACATTGTTAAGCAGGATAGTGCCAAGGCGGTTCTATCTACCAAAATATGTACTCATTTCAACAGGATAAAAAGAAGCAAATCGTCCAGTGACATAGCAGATGATATGGTTGGAATGATCAAAAACAATGTGCTTATGATAGGGCCTACCGGTGTCGGCAAAACTTACATTATCAAGCTGATAGCTAAAAAGATAGGTGTTCCTTTTGTCAAGGGGGATGCGACCAAGTTCAGTGAAACCGGCTATGTTGGCGGTGATGTTGAAGATCTCGTCAGGGATTTGCTCAGGGAGGCAGATGATGATATCGAACTGGCACAATACGGGATTATATACATTGATGAAATTGACAAAATTGCTTCAAGCCGAAACTTCATAGGCGCTGATGTTTCCAGAACAGGTGTTCAACGGGCGCTTTTAAAGCCAATGGAAGATACGGATATTGATATAAAGGTGCCTCATGATCCGATATCCATGATACAGGAAGTTGAGCAGTTTCGTAAAACAGGCAAAAGAGAAAAGCGAACCATTAATACAAAAAACATTCTTTTTATCATGAGCGGTGCGTTTGACGGTTTACAGGAAATCATTGATAAACGCATGAGCAATCAGAATATAGGGTTTGGGGCTCAAATCAAACGCTCCGACAATGAAGCTCATACCTTAAAGCATGTCAAGTCGGAAGATTTGATCGAGTTTGGTTTTGAATCGGAGTTCGTAGGCAGGCTTCCTGTAAGAGCTGTTTTTGAAAAATTGACAAAAGATGACCTGTTTGAGATTTTAAATAATCCGAATAACCCTATAATTCTTGGGAAAAAGCTTGATTTTGCTGCATATGGTATTGATGTTAAGTTTGACCAGGAAAGCTTGCGCATGCTTTCAGAACATGCTTTTGATGAAAAGACCGGAGCCAGAGGCTTGGTCAGTGCCGTTGAATCTGCGCTTCTTGAATTTGAAACGCGCCTGCCATCGACAACTATCAAAAAATTTTCTGTTACCCGTTCATTGATCCAATGCCCTGAAACATCACTTGAACGGTTATTTTCTTTGGCATCGTCTGACCAGCCAGATGATATTTATGATGATGTTTTACAAAAGGAAATGGTTTTAGTTTCAGATTATGTTACATCCAACAGGGATATATTCAGAAAAAAATACAACCTGTCTTTGACACCGTTGCAGATTAATGCTGTGGCTGCTTACTATTCGAAACACATCGCCGATGTGGGACGCATCATTGAAAAAATAAAATCGTTTTATGATGAGGCTAAAAAGCTTGAGCTGTTATTTTTTAATGATTATGGTGTAAACATTGTACTCGAAGAAGATGCAATTGACCATATCGTTTTACAAGTTATTGAATTTTCAATAAATTTTAAAGAATACAGCACAAAGCTCTCAGAGTCTTTCGGTCTCGGTTTAAAACTTGTCAGGGAAAAAACAGGTAAAAACCAATTTTTTATTACAAAAGATGCGCTGTTATCGCCCGAAACCTTTATTGACAATCTTATAAAAAAAGAATTGAAAGGAGTCTGATGGTCATAGACAATATGTCTAACCGATACGGAACTAAACTGGATATCTTCCTGTAACGTTTATTTTAAAAAAAAAATTTTTGATGAAAGAGCCAGTTTCAAAACGTTTTAGTTTGGTCAAGGTCAAAGCAGGCGAAAATTTTAACCGCAGGAATACATTGAGTATTTCGAGGATTAAAATTTGAGCCCAACGCTGAGATTGGCCAAAATGGGACGTTTTGAAATTTGCTCGAAAGGTAAAAACAATGATTTTCCCTGAGTATAGACCCAGGCGCATGCGTCAAAGTGAAGCACTGCGTCGTTTGGTGCGTGAAAACGTACTTTCGGTTGATGACCTTATTTTCCCTATTTTTGTTGTCCCTGGAAAGAATGTAAAAAATTCCATTTCCTCAATGCCTGGTCAATATCAGTTATCCATAGATAATCTGGCCAAGACTGCACAAAAGGTTTATGATCTTGGCATTCCTGCGGTTGTACTTTTTGGTTTACCTGAAAAAAAAGATCCGCTTGCAACCAGTGCTTATGCAAAGAACGGAATTGTTCAGCAAGCTATTGTTGCATTAAAAAATAAAATTCCGGAGCTTGCCGTTATAACTGATGTATGTTTATGTCAATACACCAACCACGGCCATTGCGGATTTGTTAACGGAGACATCATTGACAATGACGCTACGCTGGATCTTTTAGCCAAAACAGCCCTTTCGCATGCAAAATCAGGCGCGGACATAGTGGCTCCTTCGGATATGATGGACGGACGTGTTGCAGAAATACGTGAATGTCTTGATGAAAATGGTTACAGCAGTACCCCTATAATGTCGTATTCGGCAAAGTACTGCTCAGCATATTATGGGCCGTTTCGACACGCTGCTGACTCATCCCCTAAATTCGGGGATAGAAGGACATATCAGATGGATCCTGCAAATGCCGATGAGGCGATTCGGGAAGCAACTATGGACGTTGAGGAAGGCGCAGATATTATAATGGTTAAACCTGCGCTTTCCTATCTGGATATTATCTACAGAATCCGTCAGGAATTTGACCTTCCTGTTGCTGCATATAATGTGAGTGGAGAGTATGCCATGGTAAAAGCTGCAGATAAAATGGGATGGATCGACGGGAAAAAAGTCATGATGGAAACGCTGACATCCATAAAACGTGCTGGTGCGGATATGATTCTTACATATTTTGCAGTTGAAGCGGCTGAAGAACTTAAAAATAAATAGTTTTTTTACGTGTTGTTTTTATAAACTAACTGTGCTGCTGTGAACATCGAAAAAGTTTCAAGTGGGCTTTAACTGTTTAATAATGTAATAAAAACGAGGCGTAATAATAAATAATGCGTTTTTCTCTCCTTTTAATAAAGAAAATACCTCTTTTAATTCAAAAACTGTTTCGAAAATCTTCTAAAAATTACGACCTTATCCTTGGTCAACTTTTAATCAAACAAAAGATTGTTACCCAAGACCAGCTTGATAGCGCCTTAAGGATCCAAGAGAAAAATTTAATTGATCTTGGTAAGGCTGTAAAATTAGGGCATATTATCGTTGAGCAGGGGTTTGCTTCAGAAGATAGCATCCTCAAGGCAATTAATGAGAATTATCAAATTGCGGCGACGACGCTTGATGATGATATTTATAAGCTTGTTAAGGCAAAACGAGGGACCTTTATTGAAAGGTTGCCGACACCAAGCATTCCCATCTGGCTTAAGCTGTCTTTTGTAATGATTATGATAGTTATTACTACAGTGGTTTCTATAAGCTTTGTTACCCTTAAAAGGCAAAAGCAACAACTTTACGAACAAACCGTCAGGATTGGCATGGTGAGCCTGAACTATTTTGCTGATAATGCCAGAATCCCCCTTTTGGATAATAATATTTTGCAGTTAAATACCTTAATCAAAGGCGTTGCCGGAGTCGATGGTCTGGTTTATGCTGCAATT
This sequence comes from Desulfobacterales bacterium, assembly GCA_020056865.1. Next base: position 3,007 of record JAGVGX010000060.1, on the reverse strand, counting down.
GTTGATAAAAATAATATTGTGAAGGCACATTCAAACATGTTTGAAATCGGCAACCTTTTTATGCAGTTGGATAAAATTAAAGAAGTGACAGATAAAGGTTCTATTACTTACTTTGATTATACGCATGGTTCAGGCCTTCGGATGTTAAATTTAACGCGTTCGGTCATATTTAAAGAAAAAGAGCTGGGCAAGGTGTATGTGGGCGTCTCCATCGATTTTATTGAAGATATGGTTCAAAAGGAAAGGTTGACTATTGTTTTAACAACACTGGCCGTATTGTTATGCAGTATATGTATCTCTGTTTTACTTGGCATAGGGTTTTCACGTCCTGTTTCTAAGCTTGTTTTAGCCACGCAAAAAATAGGCGAAGGGGATTATAAACATAAAATTATAATGAAACGAAAGGATGAGTTGGGTAATCTTGCCCTTGCATTTAATCAGATGAGCGAAGACCTGATGAAAAAATCATTGATGCAGGAATCTTTTGGCAAATATGTTGGTACAGAAGTACTGGAGATGATTTTAAAAAATCCTGAGAGCCAGTGGATTAAAGGATATAGAAACGAGGCTTCTATTGTTTTTTCTGATATCAGGGGATTCATGTCGTCTTCTGCTGAAAAAGAACCCGAAGACGTTGTAGATGGGCTGAATGAATACTTCGAAATAGTTACCAAAATTGTTCTTGATCATGGCGGATATGTTGATAAATTTATCGGTGACGCTGTTTTATCGGTATTTGGTGTTCCTGTGTATCACAAGGATCATGTGAAAAGGGCATCAAGTGCTGCTCTTGAAATACAAAAACAATTGTTAAAAATTTCATGTGAAAGCGGAAATGACCTCCTTTCATCCGTAGGGATAGGGATAGACACCGGGGTTGTTATTTCAGGCAACATCGGTTCACAAGTAAAGATGGAATATACTGTTATAGGTGATTGTGTTAATGTGGCTTCGCGCCTTAATGCTTTGGCAGGTCCTGGAGAAGTAGTGATCAGCAGCAATGTTTTCAGGAAGTTAAGTGATATGATTATATATGATGCGCTTTTGCCCCAGAAAATAAAAGGGCTGAAAGAAAAAATTGAGGCATTCAGGCTGATTCGTTTTAAAGGAAACAACGCGTGATTAAATTAATTTTTAATTATATTTTATGCATCGTTTCCATATTTTTTTTTACAGGATGTGTCGGTCTTTTTGTTGTTTCTGATAGTTCCCAGAATCAAAACATGGAAACATACCGGAAGAGGGCGGTGGCGTTTGAAAAAAATGAGGAATGGCAGATGGCACTTTATTGCTGGAAGATGGTCGACAGATTGTCAGCACAGGGCAAAGAAGCGGCGATAAAGATATCTGATTTGACGGCACACATCAAAGAACAATCAGAAAAACATGTTAATAACGGAATGGATTTATATAAAAATGATGAATTAATCCTGGCACGACGCGAATTTTATCTGGCCGTAAAAATTGATCCGGACAACGATAAGGCTGTAACATATTTTAAGAACATTCTTAAAGAAGATAAATATAATGCAGACGGCATGGTCTCAGAAGATTCCCACGGTGCTATAGATGATAGAAAAGGTGATGATTTGCGAGGGGATGATAAGAAAAAAGCTTTGGGAACAAAACCGGTAAATCTAAAGCCTGAATTCAGAAAACCTGAAATTGATTTTGAGGCCAAACTTGCACAAGGCACCGTTTTTCTAAAAGCGGGTCAATTTGACGATGCTATTCGTATTTCAGAAGAAATATTAAAACACGTTCCTTTAAATAAAAAAGCCTTTGATTTGGCCAATGCGTCATATTACCAAAAAGGGGTGATGCTTGATATCCAGAAAGAATACCTGCAATCCTTGGATATGTTTTGCAAGGTAGATCCCGAGTATAAAGATGTGAAACAAAAGGTAGCCCTTCAGAGAAAAGTTATAAAAGATCTGGCAGATCAATACTATAAAACAGGGGTTAAGTTCTATATAGACGAAAAAATTCAAAACGCCATCATGGAATGGCGAAAAACCTTAGCATTTGATCCTGACCATGAGGAAGCAAAAAGAGATTTAAGCAAGGCTATTGAGATTCTGGAAAAACTGGACCGCTTACAATGAGATCAATCCGATAGAAATTTAGCAATAACAGATGAATTAAGTATATCTTCGGCAGTTTTTATATCTTTTTCTATTTGATGTGACAGCTCTTTTATATTGGAAAACTTTTTTTCATCCCTTATACGTTGAATAAAATTAACACGAATTGTTTGATTGTTGATGTTTTCATTAAATTTTAATATATGTACCTCAACAGTAAATATATGATCGTCAAATGTAGGACTGTATCCGATATTTGCAACCCCTTTGAATGTTTTGTTTGCGCATTCAACGATAACCGCATAAACGCCTGTTTTCGGGCAGAGTTCATCAGTTAAGTTAATATTTGCTGTTGGAAATCCAAGAAGTCTTCCACCTCTGTTTCTTCCGCTAACAACATTCCCCCTTATTTGATAGTATCGTCCCAGTAATTTTTGTGTATCCTCAACCTTTCCGGCAACGACAAGTTCCCGTATACTTGTGCTGCTTATTTTTTCGAGGCTGTTTGGTATTTGTTGCCAACTGCTGACGATGACTTCAAAACCTAAACGTTCGCCGTATGTTTTTAATAGATCAGTATTTCCTTCCCTGTTTTTTCCGAATCTATAATCATTTCCAACTACAATTGCTTTTATGCCAATATGTTTGACAAGCAGATCTTCTATAAAGAACTGGGCAGATACAGATGCAAATTCTTTTGTAAAAGGTATGCATATAAAAACATCGATCCCACAACGTTCGATAAGTTCGGCCTTTTGTTCATACAGCGTAATTATTGGAAGATAGTGTTCTGGGTTAAGTACTTTTATTGGATGTGGTTCAAAGGATACCGCAATGGATGTTCCGCTCATGGCATTAGCTTTTTTAATGACCTCGTGAAAAAGCGCCTGATGGCCTAAGTGAACGCCATCAAAATTTCCGAT
>JAGVGX010000295.1 GCA_020056865.1 Desulfobacterales bacterium | reverse complement strand
GGTCTTTATCATAAAGACAGACTGACACCGGAATTGATGGAACTGTTTTGGGAACCCTTGAAAACAAAAGAAGGCAGAAAGGCGTTTTTGCATTTTGCGAAATCATTGAATAATGAACATCTTATGGAAATAGAAGATCAATTAAGAACGCTGGACGTGCCGGTTCTGATTATACGCGGAGAGGCCGATCCTTATCTGAGTTCGGAAATTGCCATAAAATTGCATAAAGAAATTAAAAACAGCATACTTGAGGCCATTGCACAGGGAAGTCATTTCATTCAGGAAGATGAACCTGAACAACTATCAATATTGATAAAAAATTTTATTGAGAGAAATAAACATGTCAGAGGATCTTAATAATAAAACAAGGGAACTACAAGCTAAAATTAACGTTCTTGAACAGGAAAATAGTTTATTGGCTGGTCAGCAGGAAGATTTGCTGCTGCTTAGCCTTGTATCCGATCAAATTGTCAATGAAATGGATGAATACAGTGTCTTTGCCGGTTTTTTAGAAAAAATTTCCATACTCAAGGATGTGCCTCTTTGTGCGGCATTTTCATTGGATAACAATTGTGCCAGCCTGATTAATGGTTACTTTGCTTTGCAAGAAACAGATATTAAAAATGGCCAGATTGTTTTATCTTCACATATCATTTTACGTATAAAAAACCGTTCACTTGTTATTTCTTTGGATGATGAAAACAGGTGTTTTTTAAAAAATACCAGTTCTCATTTTGAACCCCATACAGCACTTATCATCCCATTTGAAACCCGCAGAATTCGTCAAGGCATATTTTTGTTTCTTTTTGACGAGAAGGATAAAAAGACAATATCGTCTGAAGTGATGTTTTTCGAGCGGGTTGTTGATATTGCAGTATCAAAGTTGGATCGTATCGCACTTGTTGAAGAATTAATAAAACTAAACAATGAACTGGACAAAAAAGTTAAAGAAAAAACACAGGCATTAAGTAAATCACTTCAAAAGCTTCGAATCCAGCTTGTGAAGGTAAAACAGCTTAAAGAACAGTTTTACCAGGCGCAAAAAATGGAGGCGGTTGGCAAGTTGGCAGGATCAATTGCCCATGATTTCAACAACCTGTTAACTGTTATTAACGGGCATTGTGAACTTTTGAAAGCAGGTTTTGACAACGAAGATAACCCCCTAGAATCTATTGATCAGATTCACGAGGCCGGGGAGTGTGCTGCAAACTTAACACGTCAGCTTTTGGCGTTTAGCCGTAAACAGATAAATAAGCCCTGTGCAATCAATATCAACGATCTCATAAGAGACATTGAAAAAATGCTTCAACGACTCATTGGTGAAAACATCGATCTCCATACGAGTTTGTATCCGGATTTGGGTAATATTAAAGCCGATCCCAACCAGATAGAACAAGTGATTATGAATCTGGCAATAAATGCACGCGATGCAATGCCCCTAGGCGGTACATTAACAATTAAAACACAACCTGTAGTTATTAAAAAAAAAGACTTTCCAGAAGAAGTAAAAATAAGGTCAGGCACGTATTCTCAAATTAGTGTATGTGATACTGGAGAGGGCATGGATCAACTTACTTTCTCTCATATTTTTGAACCTTTTTTTACAACAAAAAAAAGGGGGGAAGGAACAGGGCTGGGTTTATCTACAGTGTTTGGTATTGTAAAGCAAAACAAAGGGTTCATCACCGTAGAAAGTACACGTGGTGAAGGTTCAATATTTCACATCTATTTTCCCATTACTGATGAAATTATACAATCTATACCCTATGGAAAAAAGGCCTCTGGCAACATAAGTCCTAACGAGAAGATTTTAATCGTAGATGACGATTTAGGTCTTCAAAGGCTTACTGCTAAAATTTTAAAGCAAACCGGGTACGACGTATTGACAGCAGGCAACGCAGAAGAAGCTTTAGTTTTGTTTGAAGAACAAAAGGGTAAAATTGATTTGCTGTTAACAGATGTTGTTATGCCAGGGATGAATGGGTTCCAACTGGCGATGAAGTTAAAGAACATAAGCCCTGAATTAAAGGTTTTGTTTATGTCTGGATATTCTGATGATTTCCTAACTGCAAAAAATATGATCCCCGAAAACACAGAATATGTCCAGAAGCCGTTTACTGTTTTGTCACTGAATCAATGTGTACGAGAAATCCTCAACTCGCAGTAATGCGTCTGCGTCAACTTTTCTATCTTTTTCGATAGTTTTAAAACACCACATCTTTATTCTGGATGATTTAAAGACATGCCGGATATAAGTTACAACCAGGGCAATGCTGTTGAAATTCTTGCTGATTTAAAACATGGCCTTTTAACGGAACTTAAAGGCGATTTCCCGGGGCTGGTTTTCGATCTGGTGGGTGAGAGGAAAAAGAGCGCCGATGATTTTTGAAACCAGCGTTCAGGCGCAGTTTTTGATACCCATGGCCATCAGTCTTGGTTTCGGCATCCTTTTTGCCACAGGGATTACCCTTGTGTTGATTCCTTCAACATTACATGATACTTGAAGATGTTCATCGTATGGGAAAGACCAAGAAACCGGCAGTTTCAGCGTGATGATTGATTTTTATTTTTTTTGGGAAGTTTCCCGTGACCGGAAAAGGCGTAACTGCCGGGTTTACCTATAAAAGGTAATGCCAGCATCCACGGCAAGGTAAGTTTTTTAGGGTCGCGAAACTGTGAAAGCCCGATGGTCATATCTTTATGACCTTCAACAGGCTGCGGCTTATAGGTACCGAAAATTTTGTCCCACCACGGCATATTAAAACCAAAATTGCTGTTGGTTTCCCGTATCACCACAGAATGGTGGACCCTGTGCATATCCGGTGTCACGATAATCAGCCGAAGTATACGGTCAATTTTTTCAGGAAGATAAATATTGCCGTGATTAAACATTGCAGCTCCGTTAAGCAGTATTTCAAAGATGATTACAGTCAGAGCAGGTGGTCCCAATACGGAAATCGCTGCAAGTTTGATGACCAAAGACACGATAATTTCAATAGTATGAAAACGCATGCCTGTGGTTAAATCATAGTCCAGATCTGCATGGTGCATCATATGAAGTCGCCAGAAAAGTGGGACTGCATGAAACATAACGTGTTGAAGGTAAATAATGAAATCTAATATGATAACCCCTGCCAAAACCGCTACAGGATAGGCAAGGCCTAACTGGTTTAATAAGCCCCAGTTATGGCTTTGCAAGTTTGCGGCAAAAGCAACAGGAACAACTCCCAGGCCAAGAAGGACAATCCTTGCTACAAAAGAATTGAAAAAGATAATCCCCAGGTTGCTCAACCATCGGATATGTTTGGCTGTGGTCAGACGACGGCGCGGGGCAACCAGCTCCCAGCATGCAACAATCAGCAACACGCCAAAGAAAAAAGATAAACGGATGGTCGGTTCATGTTCCATCATGGTTGTTATTTCCTGGAAAAAAATAATAAATGCGATACGTTCCCTGTAACAGGAAAAGTGGATACTATTTCGTATCAGACGGTTGAGCATTCATCATCAGTTCAATCTCTTTTAACCGATCGATAATTTTTTGTTCTTTTTCAACCAGCTCTTTGATATATGGCCGGTGTTTATACTTTCGTTTTTCCCTTCTTTTTTGAAAGCTCTCGTCATTGTCAATTGCTTCTTTCTCTTTTAGAAGCTGCTGATATTCCATTTCGAGCGCTTCCTTGTTTTTTCTATCGGTCAGTTGTTCTTCTGGTGTTGTCTCATCATATGACCTGGAAGGCTCCGGTGTAACAGATGGTTCAGAGGTGGAATCCGATTCATACTCTTTGTGTTCTATTGCACGTGGCAGCTTATCTAACGGAATGCTGGAAAGATCGTTTGTGTAATGGATGCTTCCGTTTTCGTCCGTGTATTGATACACCGTTGCTGCCGAAGGGTGTGCCATCCAAAAAAACGCACATAGGGTAAGAAAAAAAATGGGCTTCATGGGTGACCTCTCGTTAACGACAAGCAAGATCCATTGTCTTTGTTAAAAATATGCTACTATCTATTATCGGAATTTGCTGAAGTCGGGTTTTCTTTTTTCTATAAACGCATTTACCCCTTCATGGCATTCGTCTGTTCCGTAGTACAGGCTCACAGCAAATTTCGACATGGCGTTGAGGCCGCTGATATGATCGGTATCCGCATTAAAAGATGCTTTAATATAAGAAATAGATGTCGGTGCTTTGTCAAGAATTTCCCGGCACCATGTTTCAACCTCTTTTTCAAGGTCCTTCTGGGGGACAACAGCATTAACAAGACCCATAGCAAGCGCTTCCTGTGCCGAATACTGCCTGCAAAGATACCATATTTCCCTGGCTTTTCTCTCACCGACAAGTCTTGCCAGATAAACGGTTCCAAATCCTGCATCAAAGCTGCCGACTTTTGGACCGGCCTGCCCGAACTTGGCGTTATCCGATGCAATAGAAATATCGCATACCACCTGCAAAACATTGCCTCCGCCAATGGCAAATCCGTTAACCATGGCAATAACAGGCTTGGGAATCGCACGGATAATATTGATTAACTGACCATGGGCTTCCAGCAAATCAAATTCGGCCTCACCTTTCCCATATCCTGAATCATCTTTTGTCTTCTGGTCTCCGCCTGTGCAAAACGCTTTGTCTCCTTTTCCTGTAATGACCACGACGCCGATACTTTTGTCTGACCATGCATCACGAACCGCATAATACATTTCAACGATGGTATGTGATGTAAATGCATTATATCTTTCCGGACGATTAATAGTGATTTTGGCTATCCCGTTGTTTTTTTCATAAATAATTTCGTTGTACTCCATAAAAAAACTCCTTAGTATGTTTGATATAATGGTTATCTTGTTTAATAATATTTTGTTGGCAATGTGAATTGTCAACAAAATATAGTTAGCTTTATGACTAATTTAAAATTAATCATAAAATACTCAATATGTCAATAATAGACATGCATCAGAAACAGACCGTGCGCAGGTGCTGTTCGGCCTGCACGGGAGCGATCCTTAGAATCTATTATGTTTTTAAAATCATCAGGTGTTATTTTGCCCAGTCCTGCATCGACAAGTGTCCCAACGATATTTCGAACCATATACCTCAAAAAGCCTTCTCCCTGAATTTTAAAAATCAGATAGCCTTGATCCGTTGTTTCAAGTTCTGCGCTGATGATCTGTCTTATGGTGGATGATCGCGGACTTCCTGAACCTTCAAATGCCTTGAAATCCTTTTTGCCGTGCAAATGACACAGGGAAGCTTTCATGGCATCGACATGGAGTTTTTTGGGGATGAACCATGCATATTGGCGGCATATGGCTGCGGGTATGTCGCGATTTAATATTCTGTAATGATAGACCTTGCTTTTGGCATCGTATCTGGCGTGAAACGTTTCATCCACCTTCTCACACGCTTTGATTATAATATCTTCAGGCACAAGACTGTTGATTGCTTTGCCAAGATTGATCGCTTCAATATCTGTATTACAAAAAAAACTTGCGGTCTGATTAAGGGCATGAACACCGGCATCGGTTCGTCCGGATCCTGAAAGGACAACCTTGTTACGGGTTATTGTAAATATGGCTTTTTCGATTTCATCTTGAATCGTCCGGTCGTTTTTTTGTTTCTGCCAGCCGTGGTAGTTGCTGCCGTCATATTCAATGGTCAGTTTAAAATTATATGTCATGGCCTTTTTCAGGATATCAAACAACTGCTTTAAGCAGGTATTTTGGCAATGGGGTTTTCAAGAAGACCGCTACCTGTGTAATTTCAACTTAAAATTCCAGGTTCCCAGGAGTTCTTGGAAAGGGAATAACGTCACGTATATTTTTTATGCCTGTTATCAGCATCATCAAGCGCTCAAAGCCCAGGCCGAAGCCACTGTGGGGCACCGTTCCATACTGTCGCGACTCGATGTACCACCAATAGGCATTTTTATCTAAACCCAGTTCATCCATACGTGCAATCAGTTGCTCTGGTCGTTCTTCTCTTTGGCTTCCGCCGATGATCTCTCCAATCCCCGGCACCAGAACATCCATTGCGCCTACGGTAATGCCGTCATCATTGGTTCTCATGTAAAAAGGTTTGATCTGTTTGTGGTAATTATAAATAATAACCGGCTTTTTGAAATACTGTTCTGTTATAAATCGTTCATGTTCAGACTGTAAATCCTTGCCGAATTCAACGTCATAATTAAATGTTATGCCGGATGTGTTTAATATGTCCACAGCATCTTTATATAAAAGTCTTTCAAATTTAGACGACCGTATATTTTCAAGGGTAGACATCAATTGTTTGTCTACAAATGATGCAAAAAGGGCAAGGTCTTCTTTGCATATATCCATGATGTGACCAATGAGAAAGGTTATCATTTCTTCAGCCAGATCCATATCTCCTTCAAGGTCGCAAAACGCCATTTCAGGCTCTACCATCCAGAATTCTGCGGCATGCCTGCTTGTGTTTGAGTTTTCTGCCCTAAACGTGGGGCCGAATGTGTAAACATCTCCCAGGGCAAGGGCAAACATTTCAGCAGATAATTGGCCGGATACTGTCAGATTGGCTTCTTTGCCAAAAAAATCCATATGGTTTGCCGGTTTTATATCTGGCAATGCCGGATTTAATACACGTGATGTGCTGACCTTAAACATTTCTCCGGCGCCTTCACAATCAGAACCTGTAAGAATGGGCGTGTGGATATATGTAAACCCTTTTTTCTTAAAAAATGTGTGTATGGCATAAGCGAGTTCAGACCTGATCCTGAAGGTCGCTCCGTATTTATTTGTTCGTGGCCGTAAATGGGCAATGGTCCTTAAAAACTCGTCGCTGTGTCGCTTTTTTTGTAATGGGTAAGATGGTGGCGCAATGCTGATCACATGTACGTTGTCTGCCTGCACCTCCCAGGTTTGCCCTTTGCCTTGAGAAGCAATCAGTTTTCCTGTAACTTCAAGTGCAGAACCTGTTGTAAGCTTTTCAATATCCGTATAATTTTGAATTGATTGATCTGCGATAATTTGCAGGTTCGCAAGGCATGATCCATCGTTTATTTCAATAAATGAAAAGGTTTTTGACTGGCGAACCGTTCTGATCCATCCTTTAATGAGAACGTTTTCAACAGGAACTTCAGATTGCAGCAGGTTAACTATTTTTGTTCGTGTTATCATGTTGTATCCATCTGTGAATTCAGTTGTTTTTAAAATAAGATATCAATAGCATCTGATACGGTTTTTATCCCTTCAAGCTTGATTCCTGTTTTTTTGTT
>JAGVGX010000100.1 GCA_020056865.1 Desulfobacterales bacterium | reverse complement strand
AAATCAGGACATGGACATATCAAAACTATTCAAGGATTGTTTTTGATTTTAAAGAAAAAGCAAATTATAATCAGCCGGTAATTTTTGGAGAAGGAAAATTTTCAATAGATTTTTATGATGTCACAACAACGTTGCCTGGTAATATTAAAAGCAGACTGATTAACAAGATCGAATTTGTTTATCATGAATCATCTTTAACAGCTCATATAACTATTCCGATTAAGCAGTTTACAATTCAATCTTTTGCACTTTCAAATCCTTTTCGTGTTGTTTGCGATATATATAAAACGCCCGTTCCTTTAAAAGGTGAAACTATTGAAAAGTCCTCAGAAACACATGGCACACCTTTGATTGCAAGTGTACCACCTGTACAAGTTATCGCAGATCAAACTGAAAAACAAACAGATGACACTGGAACAAAACATGATCCTGAAATAACTATGGATGCTCAAACAGCAACTGAAAGCAAGCAACCATTGATTGCAAGCGTACCACCTGTACAAGTTATCGCAGATAAAACTGAAAAACCAGCAGATGCCTCTGGAACAAAACATGATTCTGAAATAACTATGGATGCTCAAACAGCACCTGAAAGCAAACAGCCATTGATTGCAACTGTACCACCTGTACAAGTTATTGCAGATCAAACTGAAAAACAAACAGATGCCTCTGGAACAAAACAGAATCCTGAAATAATAACTATGGATACTCAAACAGCAACTGAAAGCAAGCAACTATCTGAGACGCATGTAGCAGCGTTGGCAACGAAGACCCTAGATAAAAATAAAAAAGAAATCAAAAAAGAAACCAAAAAAAGCTTAAAATCATTATCTAAAGGAAATATTGAAATTAATTTAGAACATCTTTTAGATACATCAAACAGTACAAATATGACTGGTAAAAATATCCGGCCAGCAGAAACCCATGAAGCGTTCGATAAAACATATCTTGAAGGAATTGAACAAAAATTAAATGATCTTTCTAAAAAAGTAACCCTGCTGGAACAAACCATTTCAAAAAATTTAATGACAGAAAACGAAAATACTCAAAACATAAAACAACTACAAGATACTGTTTATCTTCAGGATCGTGCAGGTAAAAACGGATTACACACATCTTTGGTTATTGTGCTGTCTGTTTTCTCAGTAGCTATCCTTTTATTGCTGTTCTTGGTATTATCTAAAAAAAAACGCTCTAAATTAGCTGATCATAGAGAAAAACATGAGGTTGCTTTTTTAAAAAAGACAAATCCTTTCTCATTTGACAAAAAGATTAAAGATGAATTTGACAGGATTAAGGAAGAGTTTAATGGACAGAAAGAACCTTGAATTTAAAGCCTGCTTGTCTTTCGATTCATCTGTATATATATTGTCTTGGTGAAAAAAACGCACCTTTAATCCACTTTTATCCATAGTTTATTAAAACAATGAAGCCTGTAATAGCCATTGTCGGATGCCCCAATGTTGGGAAATCGACATTTTTTAATCGAGTTACGCGGACAACAAGTGCCATTGTGGGTAACCGCCCTGGTGTTACCAGAGACAGTCATTATGGTATTGCTTTCTGGAATAATATTGAATTTACGCTTATTGATACAGGCGGACTTGTCATTGAAGACGATGACGTGTTATCGGAACAGATTCGTTATCAGGTACTTTGTGCGGTTCAAGATGCAGATGCCATTATTTTTATGCTCGATGGCAAAGAAGGCGTCTCCCCTTTTGACAAGCAGATTGCCAATATACTCAGAACCGCTAGTAAACCCGTATTTTATGTTGTTAATAAAATTGACGGGCCGGAACAGGAGCTAAAAACATACGATTTTTTCAGTCTCGGAATGGAAAAAATATACTCTGTATCTGCCGAGCATAGATACGGGATATATGGTTTTCTCGATGATCTTGTTGCGTCGTTTCCTCACACAGAGGCCTCATGTAGTCCCGAAATGATCAGACTTGCGGTTGTCGGCAGGCCCAATGTTGGCAAATCATCATTAATCAATCGTATGCTTGGCCAGAACCGTTTGATTGTAAGTGATGTACCAGGCACAACCCGTGATTCTATTGATACGGTATGTGAAATAAACAAAAAGCCATACCTTCTCATTGATACAGCAGGAATCAGGCGTAAGGGAAAAGTATCTGAAAAACTGGAAAAATTTTCTATAATTAAATCTTTGAAAAGTCTTCAAAGATGCGATATCGCTTTAATTATTATAGATGCCAAAGAAGGGATTACAGACCAGGACATCAGCATTGCCGGCTATGCATTTGAGCGTCAATGCGGATGCATTTTTCTTTTAAATAAATGGGATCTTGTTGAAAAAAGCAACCGTAGCACAAAATCATACTATGAATCATTAAGGATGTCTGCAAAGTTTTTAAATTTTGCCCCGGCCATGACTATATCGGCACTAACAGGCCAACGGGTATCAAAGATTTTTGATATTGTTGAAGATGTTTTTCAGCAATATGATTCAAGGGTAACTACTGGAAAATTAAACAGAATATTAACGTCTGCCACACAAAAGAATGAACCTTCGCTTTATAAGGGAAAGCGTTTGAATTATTATTATGCAACACAGACAGGTACAAAACCGCCTACATTTGTCTGCTTTGTCAATTATCCTGAAGCGGTTCATTTTTCCTATAAAAGATTTTTAATAAACCAGATAAGAACAGAAACAGGCCTCGACAAAACTCCCATCAGAATGTTTTTCCGAAAGAAAAAATAGACCCCTTAAAAAATTAATGTATTACATGAGGCAACCAATTGGAACTATTTGATTATCATGCAAAAAAATCTTTTGATAGCTCCAAACCTCTTGCTGAAAGGATGCGTCCTGTAACCTTAGATGAATTTGCCGGACAAACGCATTTGACAGGCGAAAACGGCTTAATCCGTTCAGCCATTGATAATAACCAGATATTTTCCATGATTCTATGGGGGCCACCTGGATGCGGCAAAACCACACTTGCCATGATCATTGCCTGTAAAACAAATTTTCATTTTGTTCAATTTTCCGCAGTTCTGTCCGGTGTCAAGGAAATTCGTTCTGTTATTGAGGTTGCCAAAAATCAACTGCATGTGTATCGGAAAAGAACCATTTTATTTGTAGATGAAATACACCGGTTCAATAAGGCCCAGCAGGATGCTTTTTTGCACCATGTTGAAAGTGGTTTGATAACGCTTATCGGAGCTACAACAGAAAATCCTTCTTTTGAAGTGATCCCGGCACTTATATCACGATGTCGCGTGATAACCCTTAATCCATTGTCAGCAAATGACATAGCAACCCTGCTTAAGCGTGCAATGAACGACAAAAAAGGTTTGGGGGACAGAGGGCTTGTTTTGTCAAAAGAGGCCATGTTTCATCTTGCGGACAAGGCGGATGGTGACGTGCGTGTGGCCTTAGGAAGCCTTGAAATCGCCGCATCTTCGGTATTAGGAAAAACCAAAGCGGCCGGCACGGGAAAAGCTTTCGTCATCACACTTAATGATGCGGAAACTGCCTTGCAGCAAAAGGCACTGCTCTATGATAAGGCCGGCGAAGCTCACTATAACAGCATATCTGCATTTCACAAAAGCCTAAGAGGAAGCGACCCGGACGCATCGATTTACTGGCTGGCCAGGATGCTGGCATCTGGAGAAGATCCTTTTTACATTTTAAGAAGAATGGTCAGGTTTGCATCTGAAGACATCGGCAATGCAGACCCCAACGCCCTTGGTATTGCGCTCAATGCCATGGAGACGTTCCGGTTTCTCGGACATCCTGAAGGGGAGCTCGCGATTGCCCAGGCAGCAATTTATTTGGCCACAGCTCCTAAAAGCAACAGCGTGTATAAAGCATTTAATGAGGTGAATCATGATGTAAAAAAAAACGGAGCACTTCCTGTACCCATGCACATCAGAAACGCACCAACAAAACTTATGGAACACTTGGGTTATGGCAAAGGGTATCAATATGCTCACGATTATAAAGACGCTTTTACCCCACAGGAACATTTGCCGGACCAACTTGCAGGCACCATTTATTATTCACCCACACAACGAGGGTATGAAAAAACAATAAAGGAACGGCTCGACAAGTGGCGCATGTTGAAAAAAAACAAAAAAAATTTATGATATGGCAAATTGAAATGTTTTTGTACTGTATTGAACCTCTGTTCCCTCTGAAGGGATAAATGTGCGTTCAACAAACGTGATATGCCCTTTCCTGTCATACAAGATTATCGATGACGAACGGGTTCCGTATGTTTT
>JAGVGX010000217.1 GCA_020056865.1 Desulfobacterales bacterium | reverse complement strand
TTATTATGCTGTATTTACAGGCCATTCGAAACGGCCATATTGCGGCAATCTGCTTAAAAGTGAATTACTTCTCAGGAATCTATATTGATGAACGTCCCCAAGTCGCCCCCCTGGCCGGATATCGAAGGGCTGCGCCGAAACTGGAGCGCAGAAAGAACCTGGCAACCGGAGATGAAAGATGCGCGCCGGGAAATGCTCTATCGCGGATGAAAAAAAGCCGTCACCCGCACCTTCGACTGGGTGGAGTAGAGGGGCCTCCGTCGTCGGAGCCGCACATTCCCTTTTTGGAGAAATATTAAGTGAAGCGTTAACCTATCTTCCTAAAATTCATTGACAAACCTGTGGTAGTGTGTTCTTTTTAAGTCCGCATTTCGACCATCTCATCATAAAATTTCACGCGCCATCGATGACGCTTTATATAAAAATTCTTTTTCGATAGAAAGTTTTCGGCGCAGGCCACCCTTAGGGCTATAGCCTGATAATCATATGTATGCGTTTGCGGTATATCATTTCGAATTTGCATATTATACCGCAATAAACGGAAAACTTATTGCATATATATTTAGTTTTGTTGACAATAATGCGTGCCCTATTAAATCAACCCGCATTTTTGTTAATATACACAAAACGGTATAATAACTTGTTACATATATGAAATCATTTATTTGGAGTTGCGCATAGAACAAACATAATTTAAAGAAAATTCACCCACTGTTTTAATGCGGATAAAACTTTATGAGTAGTTCCTCTTCCAAAAATTCAGAACTCGGCGCAGGAGCTTCGCGTGAAGGGCATGAATATCATGTTGCTTGGGCCGCAAAGGTAGCCCTTCAATTAATCCATCCAAATTCAGATCTGACAACTATTGCTATAGAAGGGTTTAACGTTGAAAATGCCAATCATTTAAGCGATGAGGCAATGGATATTGCTGATCTGGTGCAATATTACGGCGGAAAAACATTCGCCTCAGCGATAAAGCTTAAAGTACTTCAATTTAAATACTCACCAACACGACCTGAAGAGGCTTTAACAGCAAGCGACCTGCAAAAGACCCTTACAAAATTTGTTGCTGCTCAAAACGATATTGAAAATGAAATCGGACCCCAGCCATGTGAGGAGAAAACTGAATTTCAGTTTGTATCTAACAGACCTGTTGGGGACAACCTACAAAGTGCTCTATATGCTCTCCGAAATGGAGGGGGCGTAACTGGACACGTAAAAACACAATTAAAAACCCTTCAAGCTGCTATTGACCTAAAAGGAGAAAAGCTAAATAGCTTCCTTGACCGCTTTTCTATTATTGGAAAAAACACAAACCGTCAGGATATTACTGGCGAAACATACCGTATTCTTTCTCATTTGAGCGGTTCTCCAGATCCGCTCACACGGTTACGCATGCTTGAAGTACAAAACCTCCTTCGTAAAAAAGCTGGCTGTGATGGAGCTCCGAACAACTGTGTCTTTAAATTAGATATTCTTGGTGCTCTATTCATCGATCAGCCAGAGGACCTCTATCCAGTGCCAGATTCATTCCCCAAAGTCCCAGTGGTTTTAAACCGTGATTTTAGCGCATCCCTTATAGATAAAATTTTAGCTGCTAAAAGGCCATTCATCATTCATGGCCCCGGAGGGATTGGGAAAACCGTTGTTATGCAAGCCTTGGAAAAAATATTTTCAGAAAATAATGAGACTATTCTTTTTGATGGTTTTGGTGGAGGTTTATGGCGTGCACCAAGTGATCAACGCCATTTAGCAAAAATAAGCCTGTTACATATCATCAACTCACTTGCTGCAAAAAATCTTTGCGACCTCTTACTGCCAAGCACAGATGATGGAACAATACTGCGAACAGCCATTAAAAGATTAAACCAAGCAGTTACAACGCTTCGGAAAACGGACCCTCAAAAACATATTGTTTTGCTTTTAGATGCGATTGACCATGCAGGAATGCGTTCGAAGAGTGAAAACACCACATCTTTTGCAAAGGAATTGTTACAGGAACTGGATATCAACCCAATTGATGGAATTATCATTATTGCATCATGTCGTACTGAGCGTAGAGAAGAAGCGCATGGCCAGATAGATTATCCTGATTTTCAAATTCCCATTTTCTCTGACAATGAGATCAGGCAGTTAGTGAAGGCTCGCTCAATCCAATTAAATTCATCTGAAGAGGCCATTCTAATATCGAAATCGCGCGGCAACCCGCGTTGTATTGATATGATGTTAAAAAACAATGATTTATTAAATACGCCCTCAGTAGAAGGAAATGAAGAGTTGCTTAATGCATTATTGGAAGAGCGTTTTAAGCAGGCAATTCAGCACGCTAAGGAAAAAGGCAGTTTCACTCCAGAAGGTGAAAGTTTCATTGCGAGTTTAAGGCTGTTACCCCCTCCTGTTCCAATGGACGAGTTGGCAAAAATTTTTAATGTTCCTCTTCAATCTATTCAAAGCTTCGTATCTGACCTTTACCCCTTAATAGAGGCCACCCAACATGGCCTTATATTCCGGGATGAACCGACCGAAACCTTGGCAAAAAAATATGCTGACAAAAATTTCAGAGAAACCGATCAGTTCATTCAAGGCCTAAAAGAACAACAATCGAAATCAGCTTATTGCGCTCGCGCACTTCCTAATCTCTTAATTGAGTTCGATAGGCCCGACGACCTCATAGAGCTTGCATTCTCTGATGTATTCCCTGATACGGCTACAAGCACCGTTGCTATAGCGGTTCTCAAAAATACATGCCAAAAAAAATCTAGACTTTTGATTTAAAGTGTGCATAGGATAAATGCATGGGACGCCCTAGTAT
>JAGVGX010000188.1 GCA_020056865.1 Desulfobacterales bacterium | reverse complement strand
CACCGCCTCAAATGGAGCTGGATCGATCTGATAGAGCACCTGGCCTGCCTCGACATCAAACCCTTCCGTAAACAGGCGTTTGAGTAGGAGACCGCTGATCTGAGGGCGAATTTGTGCAACCCTGTAAGCCGATGTTCGCCCCGGCAATTCAGTGGTCAAAGCGATTTGTCTGGGCTGGACCGTAACCGTAGTCACTTCTGGGATTGGTGGCGGTGGCGATTCTTGTTGCTGTTGTTTACAACCCATTAAAAAAAAACCGGACAGATAAAATACGATCGATAAAGCTATAGAGATCATTTGCTTGAAGGCTTGCATTAAATATTTCCCCCTCCAGTACTCAACATTGGATTCCAAAAGTATTTAAATTTGAAAAAAATAAATACATATTTAAATTTTCTATTTAAATTTTTTTATAGTAATGTTAGTAACATATTAAAATAACAATTTCAATTATTAATTTTAAATAAAGATTTAATTTAATGACGGCGCAGTGTACCTGCGGCCAGTCAGGAGAGAGTTGATGTCTAAACGAGAAGACGGCAAAGTGACCCGTAAAAAGCTGCTAAACGCAGCCTGTGAAGTGTTTGCTCAAAAAGGATATCGTGATGCCAAGGTGGCTGATATTTGCAGACGAGCAGGCGCTAACGTGGCCGCTGTAAATTATCATTTCAGAGACAAAGCCAATCTTTACGCCGAAACCTGGAGATATGCTTTTCAAGAATTTGAAGATCCTTCCTTTTCCAAACCCGTGAATGGTTCGCCGCAGAAACGATTGAGAGAGTACATCCAAACGCTAATGCAAACCTTTGCTACAAGGGGAAAGATGGGATATTTTAGCCGCCTCTACCTGATGGAACTCCTCAACCCTTCCGGGTTGGTTCAAGATGCATGGCATGAATTTATTGAGCCCCAGCGGCGGAAACTGCACGAAATTCTTCGCGAAATAATAGGACAAAAAGCGGATGCTCAAAGCATCTTGTTTTGCGAACTAAGTATTGTCAACCAGTGCCGTGCCCTTTTGACCATCAAACACAAAGATTTAGAATATCTTTTGGATCAAGTCCTTGACCCGAAACTGATCCAGCGACTGGCAGATCATATTGCTGACTTTTCCCTGGCAGGGATTAAGGCGGTAGGCAAAGGCAAGGCATAATCGTGATGCAGTCAGGATATGGGCAGACATATCTCAAAATCCGGTTCTCGGAAGAAAAGGTGGTTTTTTCTCTTGTCGGGCCCTTTTGTGGGCGCCAATTATTTCCGTCTTTGTCAATAGGTATTCACAATTCAACGGGCTGCTCAGGGGCGACTCGCTTTTTGCCGTCCCATGGAGCATCGAGGTTAGCTGTCAGGTAATGGACATATTTAAATAGGTTTGATTTTATAACTATTTGTCTTCGTATCGAATTTATAGGTAAAATTTTCAAGATAGTCATTTGAAGCGACTCTGAAGCCGCACTCTACCTGTTTTGCAGGTACACGCCAAACACAATTCGATTTGTCAAAATCGCTCACAACAAAAAAAGAATCCCAGTTCCTTGTATTATCGTATGTAATTAAGAACAGGGTGGAATGGATGAATTGGTTTGCGATATAAGCCATTTTTTTTGTGAGTGGTTGTTCATTTTCAATGTCATAAGATTTTTCAATTCCAATCCTGTCAATTGGTGACATTTGTCTACCATTAAACGGGCAAGAAAAAACATCGAATCTAAAATCAATTGTTCTTTTTGAGGCTCTTGATAATTCTATTAGGCGCCGGATAATAAAAAAACCTAAAATAACATCTCGTTCAATAATTTCACATCTTCTAAAGGTGAGCCTTTTCGGATTTTTCTTCCAAGCCAATTCCTTTGCTGTTGCTGACAAAAGTTCTTTCCAATAACGAGATTCCATAATTTTCTTACCGGATCAGAGCTTTGTTTCAACCTCTTTTGGAATGCAACCAACAACCCAAAAATAGGAGGTGTATCCCATGAGACTAAAAGATTATGGCCGAAGTCATAAAAAACGTAAAGAGTATGTTGATCAACTCGGACTTTTACTCATCGGGGTTGATATCAGCAAAGCAAAACATGATGCCTGTACCTGCCTGTCGGGCGGCAGACAGGTTGGTATGCTCTTTATGAACGGCTCAAAAACTGCGGGTATGGCCTTGTTTCCCACTTTGCAAACAATTTATTCGGATAAATAATCTCTGATATTTTTATAAATTTTGGTTGCCATGCTGAAAAACTTTTCGGCATTTTTTTTTGACGGCTTGCCGTCCGGAAGCAACCCCATATCCGTCGGATATCGGGAATCAATATAAAGTTCGTTTATCTGATCGAATATTTCCTGATCAACAGCCAGTTCGACATAATTTTCAATTTTTCCTTTCAGGGTTATAATGTTATGGATTCTCGGCACATGATTCTCTTTCTCCTCCAGTACGGCTTTGATGCTTTTCTCTATCGCCTGCTGGGAATGAAAGGCTACCATATTAGTAAGATGCTCATTGTCTATAATTTCTTCTATGAGGATAAGATCGTCTCCGGCTGTATCCAGCCAGTATTCAGTCTGTTTTTTCATACAGCACTTTTCCCGTGTTTTTTATGTCGTTGTAAAACGAACTCCCGCTTTCCGAAATAATATCGTATTCCCCTTTTGTATATACTACCAGATCGACAGGCACTTTCCTGCTCAGTTCGTAAATTTTTCTTCGAACCATCAGTTTGTTCCGCATTTTTTCATCATAATTTTTTGCTATTTCCGGAGAATCCAATACCACGACCAGATCCAGATCGCTGTCTTCTGAGAAGACTTCGCTGGCATAAGAGCCGAACAAAATTATCTTATACGGATTTATCTGTCTGATATTTCTTATTATCTCCGGAAGATATTTTCTGTTGTCTTCCATTTTCTCTTACCAATTATTCAGTTTGTCATATAATGGCATCGTTAAAAATAAAGTCAAATAAATATTTATGTGGAACGACAACAAAAGGGTATTGAATTATAAAGTTCATGGAAAGCTTATTTAAAACCTGAGGGAAAGGATGGGACGTAGGGCATGTAAAGAGATACAGGGGTATTGTGCCCGTTACTGTTTTCTTATTTGGCTAATAAACATCCTCATGTATCTCAGGCTTGACAATATCAGTGCCAGTCCAATCCCTGTATACAAAATGGCCAGGTACTGTTTCGGAATCGATGAATGACGAAGGGATGTCCCCATGGCAATCATGACAATGATCATCATATAACTTTTCCAGGT
>JAGVGX010000125.1 GCA_020056865.1 Desulfobacterales bacterium | reverse complement strand
TTTCTCCTCATTCTGGAAACAGTGGTTTAAAAATAAGCCATGCATAAAAGAGAACAAACTCTATACCATTAACAAAATCGCTGAACGGCTGATTTAACACGCCAGCCGTGGATTTGGCAAGCAACTTTGCAGAAGCAATAGACCTGAATTTGTTACAAAATTTTAGTACAGGGCTGCGGTCAGGTAAATTGCATTGATCGGTAAGTCTTGCTGCTGGTGCTTGTTGGTACAAAAAAATAAACAAATCTGTTCTTTTTTGATTTGCTCAATTCAATTTACGGAAATGAGTTTGTGTTTTGAGGCAAAATTTCACCAGCATCAACATGACCGGCACTTCAATTAAAACGCCGACAACAGTTGCCAAAGCAGCTCCAGATGAAAGGCCAAACAGCATGGTAGAGGTGGCGATGGCCACTTCAAAATGATTCGAAGCGCCGATCATGGCAGCTGGTGCGGCATCTTCATACGACAGTTTCATCATTTTGGCAGCGCCATATCCCAGTCCAAATATAAGAACCGTTTGGAGAAAAAGAGGAATGGCAATCCAGACAATGGTTAACGGGTTGCTCAAAATAACTTCACCCTTAAAACTGAACAGAAGCACAAGTGTTGTCAAAAGGGCAATGATGGTCACAGGCGTGAGCACATGCAAAAAATTTTCTTCAAACCATTTTTCCCCTTTTGATCCTATAATCCATATCCTTGACATATATCCGGCTACAAGAGGTAAAGCGACATAGATGGAAATAGAAAGCAAGAGTGCTTGCCAGGGCACAGGAAGCCTGCCTACGCCAAGCAGAAAACCACCCAAAATACCGTACAACACCAGCATGGTTAAGGAATTAATGGCTACCATAACCAGGGTCAGGCCATCGTTGCCACGGGATAGATACCCCCAGACCAATACCATCGCCGTGCAGGGGGCAACTCCCAAGAGAATACAGCCTGCTAAATAACTGCGCCATAATGGTATTTCAAGCACCTTAACACCTTCAGACAAAACCACTCTGCCAGCACCATGCATAGCACCAACAGGCAGGTCTAAACCGAACGGCATCTTTACCAAATCAATGGCATCAGGGCCAATGAGCTTATTAAAAAGGACTCCAAGAAATAAAAGCGCAATGCCATACATTGTAAAAGGTTTGACTGCCCAATTAATAAAAAGAGTTAAAAGAACAGGCTTGCCACTTTTGCCGGCCTTGATGACCTCGCTAAAATCAATTTTTACCATAATCGGGTACATCATGAAAAATAGGCAAATGGCAATGGGGATTGAAACTACTGGCGCTCCGTTGACACAGATAGACATGGTGTCGAGTGTTTTTGCTAAATTTGGCGCTATCTTACCTAAGAGGATGCCACCGATGATGCATATTCCAACCCATAAGGTGAGATATCGCTCAAAGATACTGCTCATTTGTCGATCTTGAATCGGAGAAATTGTTTTTTTCATTTAACTTACCTATACGTGGTTATGCCAGCCGAACGAGCCTGTCGAAAAAGTCCCAAAATGGCAATTCTATCTATTTCACATATAATAAAATAAAGTGGTTACGAACATCAAAACCTCAGTTTTAGTGTTTTTCGACAGGCTCAAACGCCAAGGATAACCTGATGAAAAAGCAAACAAAACATGGCTAAAAAACGAAGAAAAATCTAAAGAAAACAAAATTTGTAGAAACCAAAAAACGACCAGGCTTTTTCAGTCAGTGTTCATCCGTTTGTTTGGCAATCTATTGATTTTAATGACAGTTATAGATGTTGAACTTTAGAATAAAGTGCGGGCAAGGCATTTTGCCGTAATCTGAATTTAGTGCCGTGATTGTGGCCTGTTCGAGCATCAAAATCTACGAGAATTTGCCCATTTTCTATTGATTCAAGAAAGTTATCAAGTGATAGACCTTGCAATATCATTATATCGCTGTATAAAAAATGAGTTTTCCCATCAATTTTCTTTGTTTCAGCCTGTACATAAAAGCAATTAAACAATTTTGTGCCGGCTTTATGAAAAAGATCATTAAATCCCCAATATGGTTGCGGGTTTAATTCATCCAAGTCGATTCTATCTTTTACAGATTGCAGCCATTCCGAATGTCTATTATCTACCGTACCGGCATCAAATGAAATGAGGATTTTTTTCTCATTCCTATCAACAACAACTTTGAAACCTCTATCACTTCTTGATAAACCGTGTATCGTTTGTCGAAAACTCATTTCAGTGCCGGAGTATTTATTGCCGGCAAGTTGATGTGCCCAGCCATATTTAGGTAATAGTATTTGAGGTACAAATTTTAAAGCTCTTGGTGACGGTTCCATATGAAACAAGGTAGTTAATGATGTTGTTTCTTTTCGTTGGCATTTCAATTCCCATTCTGTTGCATTTGGAATAGGCAGGTTATTTTCTTCGATTCCAAGTAAATCTTCAAGGGTATTTCCAATTCCACCTGCATTGCCAGACCTGGCATTTGGTATCCAACCTTTTTTTCTAATTTCAATCAAAGACGCTATTAATGACTCTTTAGTAAATATTTTCATAAAATACTACGCCCTTTATGCTGGCTTCCAGAAATCTAACAAGTATTCGAAAGTTGTGCCCATTGTAATGTAGTTGCTGGGCCACCCGAATATGCCTATTCTATTTACTATATTTGTTCTATCCCATATGATCGTATTACGCAGCTCATAACCTCGACTCCTTAACTCTTGGATTAGAGAAACATGTATAGTGATACGCTGATTTTCCCACCACATATCTGGCACATTGATGACACAATGAGCTTTTGGCTTGAGCAATGGCAACAATGCTTCATAAATATCACCCATAGCTTTACTATACTCATCTAATGACATTGTTCCAAGGTCTCTGGCATTTTGCGAATATTGCTCAACCTTGAGATATTGACCATTTTTTCTGTCACGCCGTGATTTATTCTTTCTTTTTCTATTCAATAGATTTGCATAAGGTGGTGATGTCCATATCAAACTCACAGTATTTGGATTAAGATATAAAGGAATATTTAAAGCATCATCTTGTATTGCTATCTGCCTTGTTGTATCGAATAGATTATTTTGAGCAAGACGGTTTGAACATAGATTTATATAAGATTCCTGAAGATCAAATCCAATAGCATTTCTATTTAAGTCTTGTGCGGCCACAAGAGTTGTTCCACTACCCACAAAGGGATCTAAAACTAGCTCGCCTTCGTGTGTAAATAATTCGACAACTTTCTTTGCTAATGAGATAGGAAATGTCGCTGGATGCATGTCTTTTTTTCTAACATCTCTTTTCTCATAATTAAATTGCCAAACCCCTAATTGGCTTTTTAACCATTCTTTAGCAGTCAAACAATTAATGTTCGTTTTTCCACAATCACAAGTTCTTTCATTGCAAATATTAATTTTATGGCGATATTGTTCACAATCTTCCTTTATTATATGTAGATTTTCCAATTCCGCTTTTTTTTGTAGCACAGTTGACCTCACATGATCACATAAATGTAAATTGAATATCTGTAATCCTTATAGCAAATTATTCTGAATGAAGCCAGTTAATCTTATCTGTCCTGCCCAACAATTATTATAACGATAAAATTCTAAATTATGTTATTGATATTTAGAAATGCCCTTAACTTTTTTGCGGGTTTATCTATTTTAATATACAGAATAATTTATAAATAAAATATCTTGTTGTTGT
>JAGVGX010000133.1 GCA_020056865.1 Desulfobacterales bacterium | reverse complement strand
TGTATGAGTCGCAACATCCATTCAAAATGGAACATAAGCTGCTTGTCCTGATCAGGCAACTTGGGACGTAAACCTCGAATATATTTTTTAATTATAGTATAACCGCCAGTGTAGCCTGTTGTTTCAAGATGTTGAAAATATTCGTGCTGGTGGATTCGCCCAATTCAATATCGCGTCTGATCGATAATTTGTAAGGGGCAAGAATACTGGATCGTTTGATGGCTTTTCGAGGTTCATAGCGATCCCTATCAGCCCATTTTTTTATAGTGCGAATATCCAGGTGTAGCCGTAGTGCAATCTTATCACAAGACAGGCACTTTTGGTTGCGTAACAGGCGAATTTCATTGTATGTCTGGAATGTAATCATCGACTCTCGTACAATAAGTAGTGCCTGAACGGAAACCCCATATTTTTGAGCGACTCCGACCCACAATTTTGGAAATGACCAGCATTTTTGACCAGATTTGAGCCAAGTTTCATAATATAAACAAAATTCAGAATATAAACGCTAAAATGTGCAAATTTCGGGCGCAACTCATCTGTCTTTTTCTAAAAACAAATTTTTAGCCGTACGTTTAGGCTGACAGTCTAAACTCGACAGGCGCTTGTGTGAGCGCAATTTCTCTTCTATCAGTTATCGAAGGAATCGGCTGCATAATCGATATTGTTTGCTGCGCTTTTTCCCGGCGTTTGGCTGCCTGAATACGCTTTTGTTGTTCGATAGATCCAACGATTTGAAGGTTTCGCGCTAATACCGCAAACGCCGTGTATCGCTTAAAGCCGTCAATCCCGTGATCCGGACAGCGGTCCAAACCATGATTCTCCAAAGAATTGATGGATGATTCAACCGCTGAGTGTTTACGGCGTAAATGTTTAAACTCCGGAGAGCTTTCAATCGCCTGATCCGCCTTTGAAAGTTTTCCCTTGCGCGGAAGCACTACCGTATCCAGCAACTTGGAAAGCTCGATCTGGTTGTTTTTGCTGTGAAACCCTTTGTCAAAACTGCAACTGACAATATTTGAAAACCTTTCTTTGGCTGCTCTAACAAGGGATACCGCTATTTGGTCATCGGTTTGATGCTCCATCACCAGATGATGCAAAATAAACCCAAACTGATCTTTGACAATGCAGACCTTCAGCCCCAGTTCTACCGGAACTCCAGCTTTACCCTTGCTGATCCACTCGGTGTGGGGTTCAAAGAGCGAAAAGACTTTATCTTTGTGGGCAATGGCTTCATTTGCAATCATCCTTTGTTCAACCTGGTTAATCTGCCGTTTTGCATGGACAATATATTCTTCAATCATGCTGATTTTTGCAATTAACCCTGGCTCGACAGCCTCAATTGTCTTCAAGGAGTCTTCAACTTTTGCCACCAGAATGTTGGCTTGGTTCAAACAATCCTGAACGGCGGATTTAATATGCTTTTCCTTCAGGGTTATCTTTTCGGCATTCTTGGAATTGGAGCGTTTGAGCTGTTGCACTTTACGCAGCGCTCTTTTAAGCTTTCGAAGATGATGTTCTCCTTGACGCCACTGACTGGAAATTATTTCATCGAAAATTCCCATGATCAGATAGACTGATTTTCGCATGGCGTCCCAAAGCAGGGAAATATCGGTTGAAAAGTGCACGTCGGTTTCTTCCACAAATGAATCACAACTGGCATTCAACCCTTTTAGCGCCTTATTGCCGATCAATGCGTGACCATAATGGAGAACAATTTGGTTGATACGATCCATCAGTTTTGGGGTAAAGAGAGTTATATTGTCTTTAAGAGTCTGAAGTTTATACTGTTCTTCCATGTCATATAGGGTATGACCCAACATCTGGCGCAGTATTAAATGATTATTGGCAATGTCGTGCAACTTGTCAAAGTCCCAGTTGCAGTTGAGCCGAAGTGTGCCGAGGACCAGAATTTTCCATAGATCCATTCCTGGGCGTCCATTGTGGAAATCAATTGTCTCACCAAGGCTCTCACTGATTGCCTGAAAAACGGCATTCCGAGAAGAAGGGTCGGAATGAATGGCTTGAAGTCCGAGGAGCAGTTGCGGAATTTCGTCTCGACTGCTCAGATCAAATTTGATATTGGGAATATCAGTCTGGCCAATTTTTAGTTGCGGTTCGATCGTTTTTCGCATGGGATTTTTCCCGAAGATTTTGGATACTATATTTATAGTCAGAAAGTAACTATTGATTGTTAGAGCATCTAATAATTTGATATATCAAGGTGTTGTATATCATTTCTAAGATTATTAGTCAACAGTAGTTTGCTAAACTATTTCTTAGTTTTTGAAATCTTCAAATAATAGATCGGATGCTTCTTATTGATATTATTCATTATTAAGTTTATCGTTCAGGCACTATTTATTTTAATCGTATAATAGAAAGCTGGAATTGCCCTGTCAATCGAAAAGACAGTCACGCACGCACCCATTTTTTAGAAAAGGCCCCTGAATGAAAACCACCTGTATTCGTTTTTTCATTATTGGCATCGTTCTTAACCTGACACATCCCGCGATCCGGGGTTATGCC
>JAGVGX010000095.1 GCA_020056865.1 Desulfobacterales bacterium | reverse complement strand
CTGCACACCCTTATTATTAGTAGCAATGAGTGTGTAAAAGCCGCTTGGGAAGGAAGAAAGATCAATCGAAAAATTATTCGATATTTTTACATTGTTCAGATACAGTGTTTCTCCAAGATTATTTATTACTGAAAGCTGCGTCATATTAAAACGGGCTGGCTCAATATTTAAAACATCAAATGCAGGATTGGGATAAACATGAATATTTCCGACTACGTTTTCTTTTACGGACATTGCCGGGATATTCGTAATGGTAATATCATCAATAGCTACGCCTTCGCCGCCGCCAATGGTAATTAAAATAGAATCCGTTGCACCGATCTGGGCCGAGGGAATCCCCACGGTCAGGTTCATCCAGTTATTCATCGCAGAGAATTCCGACCAGATAACATGGTTTGAAGGTCCGTTTTTGATATTGACCTGAAGCACGGGCATGCCCCATGTCAAGGTGCTTGTAATGTAATAGCGGCAACTGAAAACCAAAGAATCGGCGGATGAAAGATCGACCGTACCTGTACTTACGTTTGCAACATAGAAGCCACCGCAGGGAGATTGGGGATTGACGGCCATAAAATATCCGCTGTTTTGTGTTCCGTTAAAATTCACATTTGTGGAAAAAAATATGGCAGCAGTTCCCCGACTTGCTTCACCGCAGGGAGAAGCACCTTCAGTAAGCTGAAGGTCGCCGGGATTCACAAATGAAGTAACAGGGCTTGTTTCAAAATCTTCATGAAACAGAATCTGGGCTTGTGCTGTAAAATTTAGCGATGCAGCTAAAAGTATGATGACAGAAAAAATAGTTTTGGTTTTCATAATGTAGGTTTGTGAGAATTTGTGTAAAGATAAATAGAAAAGAACAAATGAAAAAAAACATTAAGATTCTTTTTGAACATCGTTCAGGCGGAAGCCATACTTCCCTGCAAATTCTTTTTGTTTTGTTTTGAATTCATCAAGAGCCAGATCCAGCTCCAGGCGTATATCAGAGCGAAGTTTATCCAATTTCTTTTGCTGAAAAACAGAAAATGTACGAAGGTGCGTATCGCTGATCTGAATTATTGCAGCGTATTGTTTTTCTAAGAGCGTTCTGTATAAATTTATAAGTTTTAAGGCTGCGTTTTTTAAAGAATTGTTGTTTTCGAAGTTTCCTTGTTTTTCAATTGCTACTGCAGAAATGTCGCTTTGTTTAATTGCATTCAATCTGGTTTTTTCTGAAAGTTGTACATCTCCTTTTTCAAAAGATTTATCCAGAAGATTCAATTCTTCCACAACCAAAGACTGATACTTGATAATTGTGTCGTTGTATTGAACTGCATGTTTTGAACTGGATGAACAGGAAGGCAATACAATACATATTGCAATGCAGATTGATAGTATGGTGAATGTAATTTTCATATCTCAGCACAAAATTAATCTTTTTAGGTTGTGTACAGAATGAATAAGAAAAAATCAGTTGGTTTTTATTGTATTTTTGGAAATCAATTTTGAATATGACTCCGGTTTCTGCAGTAATAATTACTTTTAATGAAGAGCGCAACATTGCGCGCTGCATTGATTCCCTCAAAGGAATTGCAGATGAAATTGTGGTGCTGGATTCTTTTTCTAAAGATAAAACTGAAGAAATCTGCCGAAATCTTGGCGTGAAATTTTTTCAGCATGCTTTCGACGGGCATATTCAGCAAAAAAACAGAGCAATCACCTATGCTACTTATCCGCATGTGTTATCGCTTGATGCAGATGAAGCTTTGTCGGATGAACTAAAAAAATCAATTCTCGAAGTAAAAAATAATTTTTCACTGGATGGATATTCCATAAACCGTATGACGAATTATTGCGGAAAGTGGATCAAGCACAGCGGCTGGTATCCGGACAGAAAGTTGAGGCTCTGGAATTCTCATAAGGGTGAATGGCGCGGAATAAATCCGCATGATAAATATGAATTGTTAGAAGGTTACAAAGAAGGATTCTTAAAAGGCGACCTTTTGCATTATTCTTATTACAGCATTGAACAGCACCGCGAGCAGATAAAGAAGTTTAGCGACATTGCTGCCAAAGCGCTTTTTGGAATGAATAAAAAATCAACGCTGCTGCATTTGATTATTAAACCCGTTGCTAAATTTATCAGAAACTATTTTTTGAAACTGGGTTTCCTGGATGGTGCTTCCGGCTGGATCATCTGCAGGCTTACTGCAAAGGAGACATATATGAAGTATGCGAAGCTTCGGAAGTTAAACATTGAAAAGATGAGAAATTAATCATAAATCTTTTTTCTATTAGGTTTTTTACACGAAAAACAAAAAGGCTGCGAATTGCAGCCTTTTTTTTAATGTCAAATGTCAGAGTGTTCCGCCTCGGCGGATGTAAAAAGTCAAAACGAAAAGTCTTTCCATATCCAGCATCCCTCATCCAACAAAATGCTGACATCATTGACTTTTCAGTCATTTCTTCTGACTTCCGACACCTAACTTCTGACCTTTTTATTCGCGGCGAATCGGTCATCCGGCATCGGACATCGGGCATTATTTCGTGCAAACCATCCTCTTCGTATCAATTGTTTTTCCATCACAAACCAGATAGTAAACATAACTACCGCTGCTCAGGTTGGCTGCATATACTTTCAGTTCGCCAAAGCCGCGTTCGCTGATTTCAACAGTTTTGATAATATTACCATTGTTATCGGCAAACATGATCTGTGCATTGTTTACAGTTTCCGGAATCTGGAAAGTGATCACCGTGTTTTCTGAAAAAGGATTGGGCATATTCTGATTTAACACAATTGCCTTTGCGTTGTTGAGTTCCACATTTTTACTGAAAGCAGGATCAACAACAGTTTTTGACTGAGAGTTTTGACAGCAGGTGTTGACAAGTGATTCCAGAGCATTGAGACGTTCGTACATGCTTAAAATTAAAGAATCCTTCGTCGAATTTGTCTGCTTCAAATCTTTAATTCCCTGAATTAAAATGGGAACAAAAGCTTCATAATTGATTG
>JAGVGX010000079.1 GCA_020056865.1 Desulfobacterales bacterium | reverse complement strand
GGTGTGCAGATTCGGAAAAAATTTCTAAAAAATTGAATACTAAATGAATTAGTTAACAACTGACAATGAAAATTTCAATATGCCTAATGTGAGAAAACATATTAAACGTGCTTTCATTTTTATTCTTTTCTTCTTCTTAATAGCCTTACTGATCATTAGATATTTATTGCCTGTTAATCCAATAGGAACTTATGTTGCCGTTAATTGTAAAAAAACGATTGACACAATTATTGTGAAGAGTGATGATCACTATATTAGGCGCATTTATGATAAAAGCAATAGAAAACTTTTTTTTCAAAATGAGGGAAAATGGGAGTATAAAAATAATGATCTAACTTTCTATAATTTTTATGTTAATGATGGGGATGAAGTTCCTCCACTAGGGTTTCCGTTTGATAGCACTTTGATGATTGTAAGTTACCCTTTGGAAATTACATTATTTAGAAATATTTCTTTTGCGTTTGACGAGCAGCCCTCATATTGTAGATATGTTAAGGAATAATAATGTTAGGCCTTTATTTGTGATTAAAAAGAATACCACATCAAAAACTTGCTTCTTCAGGAACACCCTGCTGAATGCAGGCTGCTTCATCAGGGAAGTGCGAAAAGTGGGCGATTTACATGATCAGAAAAGAAGGTTTAAATTTTTACCAGATTATCCTGAATGGCTGAAATAAATTTCTTGTCAACATTGGCATTCCTGGCATAAGCAGGCCAGTTCTGCACAACCCCGTATACCTGAGAAATGATTGCATCCGCTTTGCGTATGTTCATATTATCGGCTAACTGGAGGAAATCACTTCTTTTAAAATCTTCTCTTTTACCATTGATACTTAAAGCCTGGTGACTTACCCAGGGATTTTGCGGGTTATATGTGAAACATACATCATAAGCGGGAGACAGACGCCATTCTCCTTTTTTATTCATTACAAAAGAAAAATTCTTAGTGTGATCGTCGCAGTTCCGCGAAAGAACATTAAACACCATACGACGAAATAACTGAACGGCCTGCTGATAATCCAGATTCAAAAAACGCATGGTCTGAAAAAGTTGCTCATAACTGTAAAGGTTCACTTCGTTAAAATCGAGGTGTTCCATGGCACAGAAAGTCTGCACATGCAGTTTTTCATCTGCATCAGGACGGTCGAAGCGACGAGTCATAAAGTGAGCTCTGTTGCTTTCCTCCAAAAGACGGCATTCCATCATTTCAATGCCGGCATCCTTTGCCATAAGATGGTATGCCATCTCGATACGTCCATATCCATGAGAGTGGCCTAATTTTTTATCAGAAACGCCATCAAATTTAAGCAACCAGTGAGAAAATCCTCTGGGAGCATGGGCCTGCCCGCTCCGTATTTCACCGGTTGCACTATTGAACGCAATCACAGCCTTGGCTCTGGCTCCCCCTGCAGATGTGCCAATTTTAATAATATCACTCAGTGCTTTTTCTTTATCTCCCGTTAGGTTTGCAGTAAACTTTTTTCGGCCGGAAAGAATTTCAGCGGCCGTCTTTACAAGATCATTGATTTCAAGTTTTGAGGAGGATGCTGTGCCTTTAAAGGTTGCAGGCTCAAATTCCAAAGCCCCCATACCACGCTTTCCGATAAAGCAAAGCATTTCAACAGGGTTCATGCTGCCTGCTGCACGACCCTGCCTTGCCAGCCAGACATTGATAAGCGTACTTCCAAAACGGTCGGGCAGCACATCAGCAAGCAAACCAGGCATACCTTTGAACAGATCATTACGACGGAGGTCAGGAAACGAAAAAAAATTGTTGCGGGCATCCGCTAAGGGCATTTTAACAGGCGAAAGCTCCCATCCCGTTTTAATGAAATCGGGGTCATATTCAAAAGAACCAAGACCTGTTTGATCATCCCATACAACAGCACCAACAAGGGTATCCCATATTTTGACAAGAGCAGAAGTGACCATTACCAATCAGATTTACGTTTATTTATTTTCTTTACCGTTTTGCTTGCCCGAATGCGCATGGAGCTTTGCAGTTTTGCAAGTTGCAGAGGGCTAAACTGAGGCTTTACTTCAAACGCTTTGAGCATGTGTAAAAGATTCAGCGCGCGCAGAAGCTGAATGTAAACAATGAGCAGGGTATTATCGCCTTTCTCAACAAGACTAAGCGTGGAACGGGCAATACCGGCCTCTTTCGCCAGCTGTACTTGCGTTTTATTCTGCTGAAGCCGATTTTGGCGTAAAAACTCACCCAGAATCACCAGGAATGCTTTATCGCTGTTTGCACTCCACTGATTGTATGTTTTATCGGACATTATGCTTGTTTTTAGTGTTTAATGTATGATTTCTCGGACAAATATACGCAGAAAATATCAAAAACCATCACTGGAACAAATTTTTATTAATTTACTTCTCATTGACCGATGAAGGAATGAAGGGCAGCTAATTAAAAAAGGCAAGGGGTGAAAGTGTATTGCTTTGGGTGAAGAAAGTTGGACCCTCTTCTGTCTTAGTACTTACAATCTCTTTAAACATCCTGAAAAAAAAGCAGTATCTCTTTCAACATCTCCTCTGGCTGATCGGCCTGTACCCAGTGTCCTGCATT
>JAGVGX010000206.1 GCA_020056865.1 Desulfobacterales bacterium | reverse complement strand
TGGTAAACAATCACGCCATAAGTTTCTTTTAAAATAGGCTCAAGTTCGGCAACCGTGTATTTTACGTCTTTTCTGCCGTGTTTTCTTTCAACAAAGTCATCTACCATACCACTTTCTAAAGGACCGGGACGGTAAAGCGCGACAAGAGCTATGATATCATTAAAGCATTCAGGCTTAAGCCGTATCATAAGATTTTTCATGCCGCTGCTTTCAAGCTGAAAAACACCTGTTGTCTCGCCGGATGAAAGCAATCGGTATGTGTCAGAATCATTTACGAGCATATTCTGAAAATCAGGCCGTTTGCCCTTGTTCGTTTCGATCATGCAAAGGGTGTTTTCAATAACGGTAAGATTACGAAGGCCGAGAAAATCAAATTTAACAAGCCCTATTTTTTCCACATACTCCATGTCGAACTGTGTGACTATTTCGCCTTTTTTGCCTCTATATAAAGGCATGTAGTCTACAAGAGGCTTGTCTGAAATAACAACGCCAGCTGCGTGTGTTGACGCGTGTCTTGTAAGTCCTTCAAGCACCCTGCAAATTTGGATAAGATCAGCCACCTCTGGTTTTTCTTCTGCCAGTTGCCTTATTCGGGGTTCTTTTTCCAATGCATCATCAAGGCTGATGTTAAGAACATCCGGCACCATTTTAGCTATGGCATCAACTTCGCTCAGCGGAATATCAAGAGCACGTCCCACATCCCTGATCACGGCTCTTGTTTTTAATTTCCCAAAAGTGATGATTTGAGCAACATGGTTGTCTCCTCCGTATCTCTTTGCTACATACTTGAAAACCTCTTCTCTTCCGTTAATGCAGAAATCAACATCAATATCCGGCATGCTTTTACGAGCCGGATTTAAAAACCGTTCAAAGATAAGA
This sequence comes from Desulfobacterales bacterium, assembly GCA_020056865.1. The sequence continues at coordinate 3,647 of JAGVGX010000206.1, read as the reverse complement.
CCGTACTCAATCGGATCAATCTCCGTAATCCCAAGGGAAAATGCTACAAGACTTCCTGCAACAGACCCTCTGCCTGGGCCGACGGGGATGTTGTTTTTCTTTGCATAGCTTATAAAATCAGCAACAATGAGGAAATACCCTGCAAACCCCATATCTTTTATAACGGAAAGTTCGTATTCAATACGGGCCTGATAGATCTTCTCATCAATATCAGGATGCCTGCTCTTTAATATATTTATTTTATGTTGATAACCTTCACGAACCTGCTGATCGAATAGTTCTTCGGCATTTACTTCATCGGCATTTAATTTAGAGGAAACATTAAATTTGGGGAAGTGATAGGTGTTGAAATCAAACTCAACATGGCATCTGTTAGCAATTTGAACTGTATGATCAATCGCTCCTGGATAATTTTCAAAATCCGAAACCATGGTTGCAACCGATTTAAAATAGAGCTGGTCAGTATTGAATCTGAAACGTTTTTTGTCGTTGATGGTACTTCCTGTTTGCACACACAAAAGTACTTCATGAGCCCTGGTATCTTCCTTGTTAAGATAATGGCAGTCGTTGGTAGCGACCAGGGGTATGGAAAGCCTGTTGCTCATATCCAAAAGAGACTGGTTTACCTGTTCCTGAATATCCAATCCGTTTTTTTGGATTTCAAGGAAGAAATTCGATTCTCCAAATATTTTTTGATAAAAAATTGCAGAAGCGTCAGCTTTTTTTATTCGATTTTTCTGGATCAGTTTGGGAATTTCGCCATGAAGGCAGGCTGAAAGAGCGATAAGCCCGCTGCTATGTTGTTTCAACAGGTCATTGTCAATACGGGGTTTGTAGTAAAAACCCTTAAGTTGAGCCACAGAAGCCAGTTTGCAAAGATTGAGATACCCTTCCTGATTTTCTGCCAGAAGGATCAGATGAGAAAGCCCTTTGTTATCCAAATGAGTTTTGTCGGCAATGGTTCTTGGCGCAACATAAAATTCACAACCGATGATGGGGCTTATCCCTGCAAGGGTTGCTTTTTCATAAAACTCAACAGCCCCGAACATGGTTCCGTGATCCGTAATGGCAACTGCATCCATGTTAAATTCGGAAGCTCTTTTTAAAAGCTTATCTATTTTTATGGCACCATCAAGAAGGCTGTAGTTTGTATGAACATGAAGATGTACAAAACGATCGGATACGGTTGGCATGTTATCAATCCATCCGGTAGTTGGGTGCTTCTTTGGTGATAATAACATCATGGACATGACTTTCCCGTAAACCAGCAGCGCTGATTTTAACAAACCTGGCCTTTTCCCTCAACTCATCTAACGTTCGGCATCCCACATATCCCATGCCTGCTTTTAATCCACCTACAAGTTGCACGATGTTAGCGGATACGGATCCTTTATAGGGAACTCTGCCCACAATCCCTTCGGGAACCAGTTTTTCATCTTCAGTGACTTCCATCTGATAATACCTGTCTTTACTCCCTTTTTTCATGGCTTCGATAGATCCCATTCCTCTGTAAACCTTGTAACTTCTTCCCTGAAAAAGAATGGTTTCTCCAGGGCTTTCCTCGGTTCCGGCAAGAAGTCCCCCTATCATTACACTGTGAGCACCTGCGCCTATGGCCTTGGTAATATCGCCTGAATACTTGATCCCACCATCGGCGATTAAAGGAACCCCTGTTTTAGCTGAAACCGACCGGCAGTTCATTATGGCGGTTATTTGCGGTATGCCTATTCCGGCAACGATACGCGTTGTGCATATCGATCCGGGGCCTATCCCGATTTTTACGCCATCTACACCTGCTTTAATCAGATCTTCAGCACCCTTTGAAGTCGCCACATTGCCTGCTACAAGTTCAATGTCACTAAATGTGCTTTTTAATTTTTCTACAGCACTGATGACATTTTTTGAGTGGCCGTGAGATGTGTCAAGCAGCAGAACATCCGCATTTGTTTTTAACAGCGCCTCTGCCCGCTCCAGCATGTCGGGGCCAACGCCTAATGCAGCCCCCACCCTAAGCCGTCCCATTTTGTCTTTGCAGGCATTGGGGTATTTTTTTATTTTTTCTATGTCCTTAACCGTTATCAAGCCTATCAGAACGCCTTTTTGATCAACAACAAGAAGCTTTTCAATTCTGTTTTTATGCAATATCTTTTTCGATTCTTCCAGGGTAATCCCTTCTTGAACCGTAATCAGATTTTCTTTGGTCATTACTTCGGAAACTTTTTTTGAAAAATCGGTTTCAAATCTTAAATCTCTGTTTGTGACAATGCCAACAAGCTGACTGCCTTTTGTTACAGGGACTCCAGATATTTTGTATTTTTCCATCAGTTGAAACACTTCGTGGACTTTCTTATCAGGATGAATCGTAACAGGGTCGACAATCATTCCACTTTCTGATTTTTTTACCTTGTCAATCTCTGTAACCTGGCTTTGAATACTCATATTGCGGTGAATAAAACCAATGCCTCCTTCGCGTGCCATACATATGGAAGTTCCCGCTTCTGTAACTGTATCCATGGCAGCACTGACGATGGGGATGTTCAGGGTGATGTTTTTTGTCAGCCGCGTGGTAATGTTGACGCTGTTTGGCAATATTTCAGAATAATTTGGAATCAGTAAAACATCATCAAAAGAATACGCTTCTTCGGGCATCATTTTAATCATGATTCTCCTTTTTATATTAAAATCCAACAGGGAATTGTTGCATTATAGATGTTATTGTAAAGAGTTCGTTCATAGAAATAACAAATGAATAGCTTTTTAGCAAATTTTTTGTTACTTTTACAACCTAACAAATCCATCGGCAAAAAAACAGTCCAAACTTGTATATAAGCATGCAGCGCACGTCATTTACATTTAAAAACAGTGAGATACGGTATTATATATATTTTTTTGAAGGTTTAAATTTTTTATGATGCTGATAAATATAAATCCGGACAACCCACAGAAACGGCTTATAAAAAAAGTTGTTGAGGCGCTGAAAGACGGGGAGATCATTGCATACCCAACAGATACATATTACGGAATTGGTTGTGATATAATGAACAAAAAGGCTATAGAAAAAATATACGCATTAAAAAAGCGTGACAAAAAAAAACCGTTTAGCTTCATATGTTCAGATTTAAAAAACATCAGTGACTATGCCAAAGTTTCAAATTATGCGTACAAGACCATGAAAAGATTATTGCCTGGCCCGTATACCTTTATTCTGGAAGGTTCAAAGCTTGTTCCTAAAATAATGCTGACCCCGCGTAAAACAGCAGGTATTCGGGTTCCGGCAAATAATATCTGCCTGGAGCTGGTGAATGAACTGGGTAACCCGATTATTTCAACAAGTGCTAAAAAATCAGATAATACAGTTATTTATGACCCATCCTACATCTATGAGTATTTTGCGTCTCGATTGGCGATAGTTATTGATGGTGGACCTGTTCCCGGTCAACCCTCAAGTGTTATATCCCTTATCGATGATATCCCGGAAATAATCCGTGAAGGGATAGGCGATGTAAATAATTTTTAGATGAATTTCAGCCATTTAGGTATCATACTGCGAGACCTTTGAAAAATGTTCAATTTCGTTCAAGTTCAAGGAAGGCGAAAATTTTAACCACAGGAATACATTGAGTATTTCGAGGATTAAAATTTGAGCC
>JAGVGX010000232.1 GCA_020056865.1 Desulfobacterales bacterium | reverse complement strand
TTAAGGAGTTTTTATGTATGCTGTATACATAGCTATTGCGGCAATGGGTGTTGCTATTGCTGCCCATATATTTGCTGTTTTTGAATTAAATAAGGCTCTCCGGGCTATAGAGTTAGCCTCTTCTGCAATCCGGTTAGCATCCTCGTGTAGCCGCTGGTTAAGGAATTTTATGGGAAAAGAAATTTGTATATATGCCTGTATATTTTTAATGATGATTCCTGTTTCGTGTTTTTTGTTTGGAGCTGTTGGATTATTCATCAATTTCATTACGTTTTGTGTTTGTGTTTTTCCGTTCGTCATTAATAAACTTGGCAAACTTATCAATGGCGAGCACTAAACCCCAAGTGAAAAAAAATGTTCCTATAAAAAAATATGCTGTAAATTCATCAGCCATTAGATTTGAAACAGACTCTCTTGCTTTAGGTAATACTGGCGCTGGAATAAACACGGAGATTTTATTAAAAACTTTATGAGCAGAAAGGTTCCAAATAAGAAATATACAAAGGTAGCATCCGCCATAAAGAAAAAATCTCGATGGCAATTTTAACTTTTTAAAAATTGGGTACTCCTTTATTGCGAAACGAATTACCCAGGCCATGACCCCAATAAGTATAGTTGCAGATATTGTAAATAGATGATTCATTTAAAACCTTAACGCCGTCATCAGCCGCCGGGCCACAAACTTGAGACTGAAAAAGAAAATGCGTTATTCCCTGTCGGCTGGATGAATTTGTTGTACGCTGCCTTCCTGTTTTTCTACCAAGCCCAAATTTCAAGTGCTTTCTCAACCAAGTCTTTAGAACGCTTTTTCATTGCCTGCATATTCCACTTTTCAGACCTGCCTTTCAAATCTCTTGTCAGTGCACTGACGTCTGTATAACTATTTTTCTTTTTTTCAAACGGGTCTTGCCCAACAAAACTATTTGCCGCTCTACTTATCAGGCAAAGATTGCCGATAGAATTTTTTATTCTTTCAAGATTCAGATCACTGGCCTCGTCTCCAAGATATATTTTCCACTCATCGTCTAAAATCTGCGGCATTACATGTTCAACCGTATTGATAGATGAATAATCAGGCAATTGTCCATGACTCTGCATTTTTTTATCAATTTCTTGTAGAACCAGCCTAACAAATTCAAGTTCCCTTTGATTGTAGAGAGCTTTATTAATAAATGCATCTTCAAATTCCTGATTTGAAACCCACAAATCTTCTTTTAATATTTGATCTTTAAATGCTTTTGCTTTGTCGGGTTCGTTAATTATCTTGCTTAATAATGACGGGAAAAATACATCGTACTTTGTAGTTTTTAATTCACCAACTTTTCTTCTTACAAGTAAAACCAAGAGGATATTCAGAATTGCTATAGTATCAGCATCATTTAAATTGCCAGCTTTTTGTTCTTTTAATATAGCGAGGCTAAAGGGGATTGAGGAATACATACTTGTTCGTTCTATTTTAATCAGAAGGTGATTTATCTCCGTATTCGGGTGTTTATAACTAGGATCTTGAGGTTTTGAAATTTGGTTAAATAAATCAATGTCTTCCGCAATTTCATTTATTGTATCAAACGCTATTTGCTTCGTCAGTTTCTTGTTAGTGTTCTTAAAATGTGTATATAATCTCCGCCCTTTACCAATCATTTTAGGTTTATTTATTGAAAAAAGGTTTCTAAGATAAAACTCAAAATTATTTTCTCCCCCAACTTTCTTGATGCTCTTTAGCCATTTGTCGTTATGAATACTTTCATGTTGCTTTGTAACCTCGTCTATCAGCGGTTTAAATAAATAGCTGCACAATAATTCAATGGCTGATAAAGGCATGCCTTTATCATTGAGACCTTCAAATATTGCTTGTGGATTGTCTCTTTTTTCGTCAAGAGGAATCCAAACAATTTTTAGACTTTTAAGAATTGCTTGTGCAAAAACCCATAATTGAACGACGCCATATGACTTCAGTTTTTTGTATGCATAGTTCCAAAAATGATCAATCTGATTAAACTCCTTAACATAAAGTTGTATGTCGATTGGCAGCGTAGGGCTTTCGGGATTTTCATTAAATATTTTCAGATAGGTAGGATAACGGTCTCCCTTATTGCTGTAAACTTTTAATTTTCTGTAGTCATCCCCTTTAGGATCAATATTGTTCTTAATATAGCCTTCCAGTGTATTTATGTAAGTCTGAGAATTTTCAGACAGGCTCGCTTTTTCTTTCAGTATCTTAACGACAAGAGCAAGCAACAGATAGATTGTAGTTATTCTTTGCTGCCCATCGATAACTGAAAAACTCTTTAAGGCAGGGTGTGCGTTTATTTTCTCAAGGACTACTATGGCCCCGAAATAATGTTCATGCTCGAATAGGTGCTTTTCAAGCTTGTCCATTGTAATCTCTTCACCGTCATTCTTGTTAATTATTTGCTCAAATACATCAATGATTATTTGTTCCCATACATCATCAATAAGTTGCTTCCATTGTTGTCTCTCCCAAGAATAAGCACGCTGGAAAAAGGGTATCTCAAAACTAATAGGGTTAGTAAAAAGTTCCTCAAACGATCTGTTATTAATGCTATTGTCTATTGGCATAGTTTTACCATCTCCTTATTCTATATTCTATTAGGCCTAAGCTGATTTATTTTTTGTGCGCGATAAAAAGGGGCCGATTCTATCTCTATCGTTTCGGTTCTCCTTTTCTTGCCCGAAATTTCATTTAAGTATGGTATTAACGCCATTGGTTGTCAATTTATTATTACGTACAACGGCTGGCATCACCAGTTGCCATGGAGCGGCAGCGGAATGGCAATCTGGTGCATGCCATTGTTGGGCAATCAAGTATTCAGTTGCTTGCTCTGGTCGAACATGTCACGTATACTTCCGACAGAACCAATGAGAGCTGATGCTTCGTAAGGCATGTAGACGACTTTATTTTCTTTTCCGCTGACCATTTCCTTCATGGTTTCAATGTACTTAAGAGCGATCAGATATGTTGTCGGATTACCCCCTGATTCCATGATTGCTTTGGTCACCCTTGTAATGGCTTCAGCCTCGGCCTCGGCCACCTTTACCCTTGCTTCCGCTTCACCCGTGGCTTTCAAAATCAACGACTGTTTCAGCCCTTCCGCCTTGTTAATCTCAGACTGCCTAATGCCTTCGGCTTCAAGTATGGCTGCCTGCTTCCGCCCCTCGGCTTCAAGTATGGCTGCTCGCCGATCACGCTCAGCTCGCATCTGCTTTTCCATGGCAGTTATCACATCTTTTGGCGGAGTGATGTCCTGAAGCTCAACCCGATTAACTTTGACTCCCCATTTGTCCGAAGCTTCATCAAGAATTGTACGGAGTTTGTTGTTGATGGTGTCACGGGAAGTAAGCGTATGATCCAGATCCAGTTCACCAATGACATTACGAAGAGTTGTCTGGGTCAGTTTTTCGACAGCATCCGGTAAGTTGGCAATTTCATATACTGCACGCTTTGGGTCTGTGATTTGAAAGTACAACAGGGCATTGATCTCAATGCCTACGTTGTCTCTTGTAATTACGCTTTGACTTGGGAAATCGTACACAGTTTCGCGCAAATCAATACGAGTTACGGTGTCCTTCCGTACAATTGTATTGCCATTTACATCTGTCTTTATAAATCTCCACTCAATCGAACGTGGAACGTCAAATATCGGCCAGATGACGTTGATACCTGATGAGAGAGTTCGGTGGTAGCGTCCGAGTCGTTCAATAACCATCGTTTCCGATTGTTGGATGATCTTGAAGCCCCTAATTGCAAAAATGATGATGAAGACAACCAGCGTTCCTATAATGACAAGCGGGATATTCATGATACTGCACCTCCTTTTTCTGTTATTATTGCTTCGACCACGACCTTGCACCCAATCACTTCCCGGACAGTTACCTTCTGCCCGACATCAACCCTTGATTCATCCGGCGTGTAGGCACTCCAGATTTCGCCACCAATCTTGACCATTCCAGTTCCAGATAGATGGTCAATGACTTCCGTGACTATGCAAGATTTGCCGACTAACGCATCGGCGTTCGTCCTTATCTTTGGCTCTCGTCCATAGAAATGCCGGATTATCAGCGGCCTGATGGCAAGAGCTATACCCCCGGTGGCTATTCCGAACACCAGCAACTGTATCTTGAACGTTACGTCTGCGCCTGCAAACGGAGCCACTATCAAGCATGCGGTGCCGAAGACTCCGACCACAAAACCGGGTGTGAAAATTTCAATGATCCAAAGCACAATGCCAGCGATAACCCACATGTGCCATAGTTCAAGCATTAGCATCCCCCTTTCGTTATCTTGTTGCCCAACGTCGGCAGCCAGAGGGAGCCAGGGCTTCCACTGACTTGCTATAAAGTTGTTTGCTGTTCAATTCCCTCGGTTGTTCAAAACGCGCCCGCCCTAGCTGTCCTTACTGCGCTTCCTGGTTATGTCTTTTTAAATTTTCTATTTCCTTCTCAAGCTTTTCTATGCGTTTACTGTTGTCAATCAATAAATCATCTTTATTATACCTTACGAATATTGACAGGATGAAACGCATTAAAATTGCTCCGAGAACTAAGCAAAATGTAAAGAGAATTAACTTTATTGATGAAATAGCGGCTATTGGGAAAGCAATTTTATATCCAATGATCGAATATATTTCGTTCAAAAAATATTGTGCGAGAAATATTGAGCCGCACATAAAGCATATCAAAAAAATTAAAAGAATAATTGTGCTTTTCGCTTTCCATTGTGCCAAACGCTTTTCAAATAACTCAATCAGCTCTTCTCTGTTTCTTATTATCTTCACAGGTATTTTCATAGACATAACGTTTGAGCTGAGGGGCTGGGCAACGATAATCGAAAAACTATGAAAAAGGTAAAAACTACCGGTCAAATACTGCATTTCAAAAAACGGCACGGCTTTGCCCAGTCCCTCTCAAGCTATTTGTTAGGTGTTGAGTGCCACAACATCGTGGACAGATTTTAATGCCACGACATCGTGGACACTCATTTTGTCAGCGTAGTTTATAATCGAATTCCTCGATCTGGCTT
>JAGVGX010000021.1 GCA_020056865.1 Desulfobacterales bacterium | reverse complement strand
CTTTCAACGGAACTTTAACGCCCCAGTCGAGATCACGCGTCACAGCACGTGGCTGCAAACCCTGATCAATCCACGATTTGCACTGACCATACACATTCGTTTTCCAGTCTTCTTTATGATCTTCCAGAATCCATTTTCGGAGCCATTCTTCGTCTTTATCAAGCGGAAGAAACCAGTGACGGGTTTCTTTCATCACAGGTTGGTTCCCACTCAAAACAGAATGAGGATTAATCAGATCGGTTGCATTCAGCGAGGTTCCGCATTTTTCACATTGGTCGCCGTATGCCCTTTCATTGTTGCAATGCGGGCAGGTGCCGGTGATATAACGATCGGCTAAAAATTGTTTGGCTTCTTCATCGTAATATTGTTCCGTCACTTTTTCGATGAAGATATTTTTTTTATGCAGTGTTTCAAAAAAATCAGATGCTGTTTTATGATGAATGGGATCAGAAGTGCGTGAATAAATATCGAAGGAAATTCCAAAATCTTCAAATGATTTTTTAATGATTTCATGATATCTGTCAACGATCTGTTGAGGAGAAACGCCTTCCTGCCTTGCTTTGATGGTAATAGGAACGCCATGTTCATCCGAGCCGCCGATAAAAACAACATCTTCGCCTTTCATTCGGAGATAGCGTGCGTAAATGTCAGCAGGAACATAAACACCGGCCAGATGACCGATGTGAAGCGGACCGTTTGCGTATGGCAATGCGGAGGTAATCGTGTAACGTTTCGGTTTGTTTTTCATTGTAAAAAATTGTTCAACAGCCGGCAAAGATAAGAAACTTCAGGGGGAATGTTACTAACAAACCACTGTGAATTTTATTCGTAATTGTTGACTCCAAGGCTTTGAATTCATGGTATCTTTGCATAGTAAGTTAAAATCTCATGTTGCGAAACAGCCTGATAATTCTGATGATTCTTTTGTTATGGATGCCTTCTTGCTCTGAACCGGAGCAGACGCAGACAATCTGTTGTAAAATTCAAAAGGAAGTCGTTGTCAGCGTTTCATGGAAAGGGCCCTTTCTTCAATATAAATTCAGGCAGGAAAAACAATGGATCGATACCACGGTGGAAAAGCTGTGGAACGAGAAAGCAATTAACGGAGTTTTGCTCGTCGCCGAAAAAGAAGGCGTGATCTTTAAAAAATCATATGGCCGGGCACGCTACAATTCAAAAGAAGAAATAAAAGTTGATGATAAGTTTCAACTGGCTTCTGTTTCAAAAATCATTACGGCTACAGCCGTACTTCAGCTTTGCGAAACAGGGAAGCTGAAGCTGGATGATAGGGTGAAAAAATTCATTCCCGAACTTCCGTATGACAAAATCACAATTCGTCATTTGTTGCAGCATACCTCAGGTCTTCCCAATTATATTTATCTGTCCGAAAATTACTGGAACAAGCAGGATCGTTTATCCATGCGCGATGTTGCACTTTTGTTTGGAAATCTGGGTCTGTCACTTGATTTTCCTCCCGGGTATCGTCACAAATATTGTAATACGAATTATGTGCTTCTTGCGTTCATCATCGAACGCATCAGCGGAATGTCGTATGCAGCGTATCTAGAAAAAAATATTTTTGTTCCTTCCGGAATGAAAAACACCCTGGTTGTTTCGCTTCGCGACACAGCCAAACTGAAGGTGCACGGGCACATGCCGCTGGGAAGAGGGTATGTGGAAAAGCCACTCGACTACCTGGATGATGTTGCGGGAGACAAAGGAATTTATACGACAGCGGAAGATATGTTTTTGTTCGATCGTTCTTTGTTTGCCGGCAAACTCATATCTAAGCAGATGATGAACCTCGCTTTTACAACTTTTGAAAATCCGACACGCTTTCGCAAATGCAACTATGGTCTTGGATTCCGTGTTCGTGAAAAGAAGAACGGACAGAAAGTGATTTATCATTTTGGCTGGTGGAAAGGATTTAAAACATATTATATGCACGATATGGAAACCGGGAAGTGCGTGGTTTCGCTCAACAACAGAAAGAATATAAAACTCGGCGGGCTGGTGTATGATCTTCTTATCTGGCCCAAACTGGAACGTGAGAAAAAAGAAGCGGATGATGATTCCAATAACGATAAAGAAGGAAGCCCATGATACAACCCGAATATCTGAAGCCCGGCGATACAATAGCCATTCTTGCACCTGCACGAAAAGTCAGCGCAGAAGAAATGCAGCCTTCAATTTCTAAATTGAAAGAATGGGGTTTTCACGTGATATGCAGTGAACATATATTCGGTGATTCCAATCAGTATTCGGGAACGGATGCTGAACGAACTTCAGATTTTCAAAGCATGATTGATAATCCCGAAGTGAATGCGATTCTATGCGGACGCGGTGGATACGGTATTATTCGCATCATCGACAAAATTAATTTCACTTCTTTTCAAAAAAATCCAAAATGGATTTGTGGCTTCAGTGATGTAACTGTTTTGCATGCACACATAAACCAATGCATGAATACAGAGACTTTGCATTGTGCGATGGCGATTAACTTTCCGGTTGACGG
>JAGVGX010000151.1 GCA_020056865.1 Desulfobacterales bacterium | reverse complement strand
CATCTTTACAAAGTGGCCTGATCCTTCCGGACCAATCCAGTCGCAACAGGGGGCACCATCTTCACTTTTTGCGGCAATCTTCTGAAATATGGATTTAATATTCTCCCATGCCTGGAACGAACCACCAGGCATCATTGATGGTTCATTAAGAGCACCATCGCTACCTCCTGACACACCACAGCCGATGAATAGGATTCCCCGCGAATCAAGTTGCAAAAGCCTCCTGCCGGTATCTCTGTAGTGTGAATTACCTCCATCAATGATAATATCATCCACTTCAAGGGAAGGGATAAGCTGTTCAATCACCTCATCAACAGCAGCTCCGGCTTTTACCAACACAATAATCTTCCTCGGCGGTTTGATGATATTAATAAAATTTTTTACATCGTCGGCTAAGATAATCTTCTTTCCGCGACACCTGTTTGAAATGAAAGCATCTACAAGATTTTTTTCACCAGCTTCCATACGATTGATTACTGATACGGCAAGGCCGTTTCTCTCAAAATTGAGCGCCAGGTTTTGCCCCATTATACCGAGCCCGTAAATACCAATGTCGCATTTATCCATTCTGCGCTCTCTTAAATCTTCAACTGAAGTAATCCCATGCTTTTAATCTTATTAATAATTTCGGTGCAGATATCTTCTGGTGCTTTATCAATTTGTACAGTAATTGCGTTGAGAGGTACTTCCAATGCATTAAACTGGCTTTCTAAGAGGTCTGGGGGGAAAAAATGATCTTTTCTCGTTCTCATTTGCTCAAGAATTATGTCCTTATCACCGTCAAGATGGATAAAAACTACACTCTCTTTCCCTTCCCATGATAGAATTTTACGATGTCGCTCCTTCAAAGCCGAACAGGCCAACACAGCTCCCTCATCTTTATTCCACTTTGCAATGAGCGTAGCCAAGTATAGAAGCCAAGGGTTTCTGTCTTCATCATCAAGCGGGATGCCGTTTTTCATTTTAATAACACAATTATCCGAATGAAAATCATCTGCATCGTAAAAGTTCATTGCAAACCTTGTCGCAAGCATTCCGCCTATTGTACTTTTTCCACAACCTGAAACACCCATAACAATGTAAATCATTTTATTACTAACAGTACTGCTTGTAATCAAGCGGTTTGTCTACTTGAATAGCCGGCGTTATCTCTGGCGCACCATAGGGCCTTCCATTGCAGTAGTCGCAGGTTTCGAGTTTAGTTTTCTCGATCAGAAAGGACCTGATTCTGTTTTTTATATCTATGAAATCTATTGCATTCAAAGGCATTTCAAGGATATTTATATAATCTCCTATATAGTCTGGAGTGGCCTTAAGTCTTGAAGCGTTGGCAGCAAAGGGGCACCGATAGAGTTTCCCATCCGATAAAGTCGCGAGATTCTTTGCACAGCATTTTTTGAACACGTCCTCATTTTGCTCAATAGTACGTTCGTATCTAGTTACTGTTGAGCAGCTTGTCCAGCCTCTATCTTTGTAAACATAATACACTATCCCCTTCTTTTGAAGCTCTTGAGTCAATTCGTTCAGTTTTCTTGAAAGATCGCCATAATCCGTTATGCATAGCAAGACCTTGTTGTTCTGCAGACAACTCATTTGAGCTTCGCTGGGAAGGATTGTACCATTTGTATAAATGGCGATTTTTCGGACTTTTGACTCATCGATTAATTTATTTACGACTAAGTGAAAGTCTTTATTCATAAATGGCTCACCGCCAATAACTCTAAATTCAAATACTTCATCCATATAGCTACAAAATACTTCTATTGTGCGTAACACTTCTTCCAAATTACAATTTTGCGGCTTCTTGTAGTACTGCATCAGGTTTGAACAATCCTTGCATTTCAATGAGCATCGTTCCGTAATGATAATATCCACGTTTCGCAAGAAGAGCTTTTCAGGATTTATGTAATTATCATGAGACAGTAAACACGCGCATACTAAGTATTCCAAGTATTCAACAGAATATGCCGTTGTAGCAATATGTGCTTGGGACAAATCAAAGTCTCTTAACATTAATCCGCAAGAATACCATTTTGAATACCCCAAGTCTTTTAATCGATCCACCATGTCTTTTATATTTGAGGATGATATAAAAAAAATAGCGTCTTGATATTTCATCTTAAGTTCTGATGTGTGCAGTACGGACAAATCACATAATGTACCCGTAACTTTATCGTCACAAAAACAATCAACCTTAATTCCCGCAATACAACACGCATGGAATAGTATTTCACCTATGATTCCTGCTCCAAAAATAATTATCGGAGCGGATTCGCTATTGATAGATTTTATTGTTTTATTTAAATAGAGCGATTCACCAGAAACAATCACTTCGCATCACTTCCCTTTCCATATAGCTTATTAGCTTCATACCAGCAAACCCCAATAACTGGCCAAACTAACTTTAATCTCATCAAATATGGTATAACTCTATAATTTCCTTCTGCTGGAATGTAATTTATTATGTGATGTCGAAACTCCGATTCATTAATTAATTCATGAACAAATTTATGCACCTTTTTTTTATTGCTATTATTGATTTGTCCACATATACGGATCATAAAAAGGACAATTTGATAAATATAACAATGACCTATTGCCTTATCAATCTCAATTCCAGAATTGCCATGCCGAAGAAAGCTACTTACGTTACCTAACGATTCAATAAATCCGATCAAGCTCCGAGGATCCTCCTCCAATAACTTCATGCTCAGAGAGTTGTAAGTGCCAAGCTTTTGCTGGTTATATATAACCTCGTTAATAAAATATGTGGTTTCTGCGTTTTTTAAGTAATCGAAGTTAAAAGCTACATCCTCGGCTGTTCGCAGTTCAGTATTAAACAAAACACTATTATTTTTGATAATCGCTAAACGAAATAATTTTGCCCAGGTACTCATGAGTAGTTGATGTCGTCTAGGGTTTCGCAAATACGACAATGTATAATCTATAAGACCTTTTCTTGTTAATAGTTGATCTTCCATAAAATCTCTTACTTCAGAGACAGTATTGCCATTTCTAACCTTATTGAACGCTCCCACTACCATATCTGCATGAGATTTATTGTAGCCTTCAACGAGTGCATGAACGGCATAAGTCTCAATGTAATCATCAGAATCAACAAAGAATATAAAAATACCCCTCGCATTATTTATCCCCATATTTCGTGCAGATGATACACCACCATTTGGAGTATGGAATACTCTGACTCTTTTATCGTCTCTTGCAATAATGTCACATATTTCGCCGCTGCCATCCGTTGAACCATCATCGATAAGTATCACTTCGATGTTCTTGTAGCTTTGCTTGAGAATACTATTAATACAACGGTGAAGGTAGTTTGAGCTGTTATATACAGGAACAATAACACTCACTAAATCTGTAATTAACGCATCATTCATATTATCAATTCATCATCCCGCTAACTGCATACGATATGAGAGGTTTTCGTAACTACGATTTCTTCCCGGATCATTCATCGATGACATCGAGACATCACCATGATTGAAACCGCGCGGATTTTCCAGGGTGGACTATCCGCAGCAGATGACATGAGATATTTTAAGATAAATCCAGTAATGTCCGGAAATCGCCAAAATCATCAAGAATCAAATAAAGTTGACATGGATTGGTGGTTCGCCCTTACCTTCTTCAAGGACTGCCCCCCTTTTTTTCAAATCCCACAGGTATTCGTTGACTTTATGCTGAAGGCACAGGGAGCCGCACATGATCCTCGCATCGAAGCGCTCTGAAGCAATCAGGTTTATCACTTCCCAGTATCGTTCGCCTTGCCAGAGATCCTTGAATGATGTGTCGACAATATTGCCGATATGGTATTTTTTGTACCGGGAATTAAAGAGCATGCCACAGGGCGCCACAAGTCCGGAACCTGAAAATTGCATTATAAATGGAGGGCCAAAACATTGGCTATAATTGCGTTTTCCCCCGCTCAAAATCTTGGACCACTTGGCCTTTACCAGATAGCTATCATCAGAATATGTCTCAGCTTTTTTTAAAATGTCTATCATGTCATTGTATCTTGAATAATCGACCCCAAGGCTTCCTTTCTCATCATCGCTGCAATGCTTTATGACAAGGTAGTCTACGCCAAGCTCTTTCCCTATTTTTGTCAATGGGATAATCTGGTCTGCAAATTCTGGCAGGAGCACCATCTGAAGGCCGAGGGTTACAGCAAGTTTATTTTTCTTTTTAATCCTTACTGCTTCCTTAATCGTATTTATAACCTTGAGAAAATGTTCAGGTTTACAGCCGTGTATCGAGGCATATCTGTCAGCGTCCCCTGCAGATATATTAAACCTTAAATACGTAAGCACAGGCAGTATTTCTTCCAGCCTGTCGTCCTTCAGCAAATAACCGTTAGTGCCCAATGCCATATCCAGGCCGTTTTGCCTGCCCCTCAATATGGCGTCGTAAAGATGCGGAGAGCACGTGCTTTCCCCGTCGCTTACAAAACTGACAGCCTTCACGCCTATCTCGGCGGCATCGTCAAGAAATCTGAAGATGACATCCCTGGTCATCTTCTTTTCATCATTTGACTGGAGCATGCCGTAACAATAAACACATCTGTATGAGCACCGCCTCGTCAGGGCGCAGTCAATCGTTATCGGCGCTATCCGCTCGCCCCT
>JAGVGX010000301.1 GCA_020056865.1 Desulfobacterales bacterium | reverse complement strand
TCCGTATTGAATCACACCAAGTATAACGGCTGGAAGTGCAGCGAGCATAATGTTATAGCTTCTCGCAGAAATTTTGCTGCCGTTGTGCCAGAACGGTGCGTGTGAAACCGTTAATTTTTTATTACTATGCATTCTTTTCCTCCGCAGAGTTTTCCTGATCGGATTGCATTCGGTCAAGTTCATACTTTGCAAGTTTTATGTATTGAAATATAGGGATTTGCGCAACACAGACATAAGAGCAAAGGCCACAATCTATGCAGGAATAAAGATCATATGAACCTGCAGCTTCTTCATAAAGACCTGCTTCCAAAAACCTGACGAGCATATTGACCGGCACCTTTGATGGGCAGATTCTAACACATTCGCCACAGTTAATGCATGGATAGTCTGAAACATGTGAGATATTTTTGCTTTCCTGAATGATAATGGCATCTGTGTCAGGTTGAACAGGATGATCTTCAGAATAAACACAATATCCTGTCATGGGACCGCCAAAGACAATGCGGTCTTGTTTATTTATTGTTATGTTAAACGTGTTAAAAATATCTTTTATAGGGGTTCCGATACGAGCTGATATGGTTGTTTTACTGCCGTCTTTTTTCACAAGAGTTAATGTTTTTAAAAAAGGTATATGGCCGCTGTCGAATGCTTTGCCAATTGATGCGACAGCTTCGGCGCTTATAAAACAAACCCCTAAATCTTGGCAGGTTTTTTCCAAAGGCACAGGCTTGTTTAGTAAATTTTTCATAATCATTTTGGGAAGAACAGATGGATATGACAGATCAACAACCTTAACCGTGGCATTTAATACAGAAGCTTCATGCATTAAATGACGAGGCGAAACAATGACAATATCATCAATTTTTGTAATTGTTTTTAAAATATTTATTCCGTTTTTAATATCATTGATATCTGTTTTCAGTACATGCTGATTGGTTGTCGTCAGCATATCTGTATCCATGACACATACAACAAGTGTGCGTATCGGCGCGTCAGGATCAGAAAGCAGATCAAAAGGCGGTTTACCAGGCGCGTGCAGCAGGAAGTTTTTAGCCATATCAAGGGTAGGACTTTTTGAGATGTTACTGAAACTGTTGTCTGTTTCCTCAGCATTTTTCATTTCAATGGTAATGGCGGTAAAAAACTCGCCAAAATTTCCTATAAAAGGAGAGACGGATGATATCGTACCTGTTACAGAAGATATGGCGTATTCGTTGCTTTTTTCTGAAAGCAGAATTTTCTGGCCGGTTTTAACCGGGTCTCCTTTTTTAGGCAAGATATCCTTTTGAAGGGTGTTGGGCTTGCCGGAATTGCGTATCAACAGAGTAATATTTTTTGATACTGAAATAGTTTCGGGCTCCGGCAGAACGGTCTCTAATGCTTCATATTCAAGTCTTTGTTTTGCCAGACCGAAAAAGGATTTTTTTATCATAAGGTTAACCTTTTTTATTTTAGCCTCATTAATTTTTATGTTACCAAAAAACTAAAAACCATTAACGTCGGATTACATGACATGACATAAAGCGCAGTCTTTATCCATCGGGCCTGCATCACTTTCCTTATGGCAGCCAATACATTGTGAATGGAATGCATCTGCCCTGTTTGGGGTATCTTCATCCTCCGACACAGGTTCATGGCATGCGCCGCAGGCTTCAGGCTCTGTTTCGTCTTCTTCAAGATTATGATGGCAGTCCTTGCAGGCAATGTCATATCCTGAGTCTGCAGCATGTATTTGATGATCAAACAGCACTTTTCCTGCAACGCATTTAAACATTATTCTTAATGGTTGATCCAAAGCTTTGGGTGGAAATGCTGCATAGCTCACAACACCGGTAATGAATAAAACTGCGGCAAGTATGGATGCTATCAGCAGTTCTTTCTTTGAAGTCATTTTTATATTATTCCTTTCGATAATTATGGATATATTTCAAAACCCATGCAGCGCATATCATAATATAGAACGGCTTTCAAGTTAATTTTTTATTTTTGTATCTGTTGATACAATCTTGGTATTGCTTAAAATATTAAATTGAACCGCACGCACCACAAGTACGGCAATCACCTATTTTACAGAGCGAGGATGTTTTTTCTTTAAAGGCTTTTTTATATTCATTTTTTAGATAAGATTTTTTTATCTGGTGGTCTATAAAATCCCATGGGAACAATTCGTCTAAAGGTCGTTCCTGATTCATTTGGCGTTTGAGTGGTTCCGGCAGCGATTTTATTATTTTCCCCCAGTTCCATTGGGTTTTCATGGCCATTAAAAGAATTTTTGATGTTTTTCTGCTTCCTCGTGAAATAAGGGATTGAATATACGCATTGCGAGGGCTTTCTGCATGAACACGTAAGTTTGCCGTTTTTTTCAGACCGTCTTTGATGGTTTTAATTTTTTCCTTTTGCAGCGTTAATGCGTCGCCTGACGCCCACTGAAATGGTGTAAAAGGTTTGGGAATAAAGGGGTTTACACTTACAGTAATCGTTCCTATACGTTTGTTAACCCTGCTTGCATCAAGAAATTTTTGTTTGATTTTTTTGCAAAGCATCACCACCGCATCCACGTCATCCGATGTTTCCGTGGGAAGCCCTGTCATGAAATAAAGCTTTAGATTTGGAATATTTCCTTCCACAAGTTTTTCTGCGGCATGCAGTATATGTTCTTCTGTAAGCCCCTTGTTGATCACATTGCGCATTCTTTGAGAGCCGGCATCTGGTGCAATGGTTGCGGTTTTGACTTTGCTGTTTTTCAGTACGGTAATGAGTCCTGGAGAAATTGCGTCAGCCCTCATGGAACTGAAAGATATCCTGGCTTTATCCGCGGATATTTCACTGCAAAGCTGTATGATGTCATGGTAATCAGATGTTGCTGTTCCCACAAGACCGATCCGGTTCGTTAGTAAACACCCATGTTCTAAACATGTTTTGATTAAAGATAACGGCCTGCGTCTTGGCGGCCTGTAAATAAAGCCTGCTGTACAAAACCTGCAACCATGGCTGCATCCTCTGCCGGTTTCGATGAGATAGGTTTG
>JAGVGX010000132.1 GCA_020056865.1 Desulfobacterales bacterium | reverse complement strand
TTCTCCTACAAGAATAACATCCGGGTCTTGTCTGACAATCGACCTTAATCCTTTTGCAAAGGTAAGGTCGATTTTTGGGTTAACCTGAATCTGGCTTATGCCTCTAACCTGATATTCAACCGGATCTTCAATGGTGATAATGTTGATATCCGGTGAATTAATATGTGATAAAATTGCATACAGTGTTGTGGTTTTGCCGCTTCCGGTGGGTCCTGTTACAAGAATAATTCCGTTTGGAGACTTAATAAGGCTTGAAATAATGCCCAGTCTTTCCGGAGAAAGTCCAAGCTCTGAGATTTTAAGAAATGAGTCGGATTTGTTTAACAGCCTCAAGACGACGCGTTCACCAAATGACGTGGGTATGGTTGAGACACGAACATCTATATCTGTGTTTCCGATTTTTACTTCCAGTCGGCCGTCCTGAGGGAGCCGTTTTTCAGCGATGTTCATCTTTGCCATGACTTTTATTCTTGATGTCAGGGAGGCCTGAATCCATTTTGGAGGCGTTAGCAGGTCGTAGAGAATGCCGTCCACACGGTAACGCACCTTAAAGTTGTCCTGGAACGGTTCAATATGAATATCACTGGCACGGGCCTTTATTGACTGGGAAAGCATGTGGTTAACCAGCTTTATTATTGGCGCATCGCTGGTGTCATCGAGAAGATCAGCAGTCCCGTTGGTTTCGCTGATAACAAGACTGGTGTTTTCTTCCATGTTCTGTACGAGCTGTTCAGCAGAATCCATGCTCATATCATAGGAGATATTTATTGCGGAAAGGATTTCTTTTTTTGTTGAAAGCACAATCCGGGTTTCTCCTAATCTTAAAGATTCAAATTCCAGGATTTTGACAAGATCGTCTAAGGGTTGGAATTGTGAAGGGTTATAAATGGCAATGATCAGATCGGAAACAGGCGCATGGTTTTTTAAAGCCTCAGCTCCGTCTGTTTCTTTTCTTATAATTTCTAAAGGAACCATTAAATGCTTTTTAAGAAACTGGATGGAGACTTTTTTAGTAAAACCGGTTTTGAAGTTGTCTATGGGGAGGTGTTTCCAGAAAGTCATATTATATTCAATGCTTAACGCCTCAAGAAGCTGGTTTTCAGTTATCATGTTTTTGCTTACAAGAAAGTCCCATGTATTTTTATGGTTTTCCTGTGCAGCACATTCAGCTTCTTTTATATGCTCTTCTGTAACGCCAAAAGTATTGATAAGTATTTGGGCTATATTCTTATTCATAATGGGGTTTGGTGTTTCATGCCGATTTACTTGGTAAAAAGGTCCGTACTTTTGTACATTTTGATTTTCCCTTCAATAACCTTATCAACTGCATCTTTTTTCCTTTTTCGGATTTGTTCAGCCTCAGCATCGTTTTTTATGACATGAGGAGTAATAAATACAAATAGATTGGTTTTCCCACCGGATCGGGACATGGAGCTGAAAAGCCATTTTAACCCTGGGATATCACCTAAGCAGGGAATTTTATAATTTAGCAGTGAAACGCTGTCGTCAATAAGACCGCCGATAACAACCGTATGGTTATCATGTACCAGAGCGGTTGTATCTACGGTTCTTTTCAATGTTGTAGGACGGAAAGCAGTAGTAGATTCAAGGCTGGTTACCTCAAGAGAAATATTTAAACGAACCATTCTGTCTTTACTTATCTGCGGGGTAATCTTTAATGTGGTTCCGACATCCTTGTATTCAAAAGAATTAAACGTTTCATTATCTGTTGTGCTTGTTTTGGTCTGGAAAGGAATGTTTTTGCCCACATTGATTTTTGCTTCTTCATTATCTGTGGTCAGAATTTGCGGTGTTGAAAGTATCTGTACATCCTTGTCCTTTCTGTATGCCTGGATAATACCGGAAAGGTTTGGAAAAATCAGATCGCCTATCTGGAGTTTTTCACCAAAAAAACCCATGGAAAAACCAGGTGGAAGTAAATTAGAAGCATCCGGGATAGAGGAAAACCCGGGATCACCGCCGATGGCGCCGCCGGAAAACCCACCTCCAAAAAGCCCTTTTTTATTGTCATACGTTGTTTTCCCGCCAGCGATAAGCTCTGTTCCAAGGCGAAAGTCCTTTTCGACATTGACTTCCATAATGAGCGCTTCTATATAAACCATGGCTCTGGGGATATCGAGTTTTTTAATAATATCTTCTATAACAATATAGTCATCCATTTCCGCCATGATAATAAGGCTGTTTGTCGCCTTATCCGCAGCAATAGTAACATTATCCGAAATCATCGGTATCTTTTTGCCCTTATCAACGCCTTTGTTTTTTGATGAAAGTGTTAAAAGTACTTCTGCGAGTTCATCGGCAGTTGCATTTTCAAGGTAATAAACACGAATCTTTTCTTTTCCTTTAGGCGCTTGTTTATCAAGAAGCGCGAGCAGTTCTTTTACCCGCTGGGTATCATCTCTGCTGGCAAGCAATATGATAGCATTGGTACGATCATCAGCCATGAATTCAATAGCTGTATCCGTCTGTTCTTTTACCGGTTTTCTTGTTTTTTTAAAAACAGAATTGAGAAGTGTAACCAGTTTTGTTGCATCTGCAAATTCCAGGGGGATATAAGAAAGCTCACTGCCAATCCCTGGAATATCAATAACCGCGATAATCTGGATAAGACGCTTGATGTTTGAATATACATCCGTTAAAATCAGCATGTTTGTGGGCGGGTATGCAAGAAGTACGCTGTCTTTGGATATTAAAGGCGAAAAAAGACGTTTTATTTCATTGGGATCTGCATATTTTAAGGGTATAAGCTGGGTTACAATTTTGTCTTCAGGTGAGGCTTTTTCCTGTTGTAAAAAGGTTTCAATATTTTTTGATCGTGCATCCGGAGCCGGCAGTATTTTGGTTACCTCGCCGGCTTTAACTGTTGTAAAGCCATGAACTTCGAGAACGGATTCAAAAACTTTGTAAGCCTCTTTGATGGATATTTTTGTTGGGGATATAATTGTTACTTTGCCTTTTACCTTCGGGTCAACAATAAAATTTTCTTTGGTAAGCTCACTGATAAATTGAATAACAACATGAATGTCTACATCGTTAAAGTCAATGGATACAAACCGTTCTGCTTCGTTCCGGCTAACAGCCGGCTGGTTTTTCTGATGACCGGTGTCTTCTCTTTCATCCTGTTGCGCCAGAGATAGCTTTATTGTCATAGAGATAACTATAAGCACAAAAAGGATACATATTAATTTGTTTCGGTTTGGTTTCATATGGATATGTTCGCTCCGATTAGGTTATTTGATTTGATATTTAAAATTTTTTATTTGTCCTCTTCGTTTGATCTGAAGGTTGATTTCAGAAGAGGTGTTGATCGCATCAAACAGTTTGATTATATCTTCCATTGAATTTGTTTTTTTACCATCAATTTCTGAAATAATATCTCCATTTCTAAGCCTCATTTGTCTTAATATCGCACTTGATCTTACATTTGACAAGGCAATACCATCTGGTTCACCATTATTATCAAAGCTGGATTTGATTAAGTTCTGATCAACGAGCTGAAGCATATCCGGTCCGGAGTTTATAATATAAGATCGTTTTAATGTTATTGGCTGAGCGTTTTCTTCTAATCTTGAGGACCTGTTTAGCGGTGGTTTTGTGTAAGCGGTTGTTGGGGTCATCCCTGTGTTTTTAGGTGTTTTCTGGATTGAGGTATCTTCCATCTCAAGGATTTCGTCTTTACCGTTTACATCCAGTACAACCTTGTTTCTTAAAATGATCTTCAAGGTCGCATGTTGAACGGGGTCTCCTGTTTGGTAAAGATT
>JAGVGX010000034.1 GCA_020056865.1 Desulfobacterales bacterium | reverse complement strand
GCCATAAAAATTTCCAGAAAATATTTTCAAGATAAAAAAGATGATTCACGCTACACCATTATTGCTATGGAAAACTCGTTTCATGGGCGTACCATGGCTACACTTTCCGCAACCGGACAGGAAAAGGTAAAAAAGGGATTTGATCCAAAATTAGATGGATTTGATTTTGTTCCTTTTAATGATATCAACGCATTAAAAAACAAAATGGATGCACATACATGTGCAGTATTGATCGAGCCTGTTCAAGGAGAAGGAGGGGTTCGATGTGCGGATGTAGATTATGTCAAAGCTGTAAGGAAGTTATGCGATGAAACCGGCACCCTTCTGATTTTTGACGAAATACAAACCGGAATCGGACGTACAGGCAAGCTTTTTTGTTATGAACATTTCGGGGTACATCCGGATATTATGACACTGGCTAAAGCTCTGGCAAACGGTTTGCCTATAGGTGCCATGCTTGCTAAAGATTTCGTTGCCGAATCCTTTGGCCCAGGATCCCATGCATCGACGTTTGGCGGAACACCTTTAGTAACTGCGGCATCGCTTGCGGTCTTAAGGACACTGAAAAAAGAAAAAATAATTGAACATGGCAGTGCTGTTGGAAGCTATTTTAAAGAACAACTTATCGGTTTAAAACAAAAGCATAAATCGGTTGTCGATGTTCGCGGCTTAGGCCTTCTTCTCGGGATGAAGGTCAACATTGATGGAGATGAGATTGTAAAAAAAACCATGGATAAAGGCTTTTTGATCAACTGCATCCAGGGAAATATTCTTCGTTTTATACCGCCGCTTATTATTTCCAAAAAGGAAATAGACAACCTGGTTGCTTGTCTTGACCAAATATTATAACCATAGAGGTTTATTTTGAATAAGCATATACTTACATTATCAGAGCTAAAAAAAAATGATTTTGATAAGCTTTTTGCTCGGGCGCTTGAATTAAAAAAGAGACACAAAGATGGCATAAAAGACCTGTTTTTAGTGGGAAAAACATTGGGTCTCATATTCAACAAACCTTCAACCCGTACAAGATTGTCTTTTGAAGCAGCAATGGCTCAGCTGGGGGGAACATCTTTATTTATCAGTACGCAAGACACACAGATGTCAAGAAATGAACCAATAAAAGATACAGCAAGGGTTCTTTCACGATATCTTGACTGCGTGGCTATCAGAACATATGATCAGGCGTTTATTGAAGAATTTGCTGCATATTCAACGATCCCTGTTATCAATGCGCTTACGGATCTTTATCATCCATGCCAGGTGTTAAGTGATATCCTGACGGTTATTGAGTTTAAAAAAAGTTACAAAGATATAAAAATAGCCTGGGTTGGAGACGGAAATAACGTTGCCCACTCCTGGATGAATGCGGCAGCCGAACTTTCACTCAATCTTGTTCTTGCCTGTCCAAAAGCATACTTGCCGGATCAGGATATTACAAAAAAAGTGCAGGAAAAATGCAGCACAATTCAAATCATATCCGATCCTGAAAAAGCTGTGCAGGATGCAGATGTTATCTATACGGATGTCTGGTCGAGTATGGGGGATGAAGATGAGCAGGAGTCAAAAAAGCAGGTGTTTGAACCGTTTCAGGTCAATTCAAAGCTTGTTGGCAAGGCGTCAAAAAATGTTATTGTTATGCACTGTCTTCCGGCACATATAGGTGAAGAGATCAGCGAAGACGTACTTGAAGGTCCCCATTCTGTTGTATGGGATCAGTCTGAAAACAAGCTTCATATGCACAAAGCGATACTTGAAATGCTGATGACATAATATTTAAAGGAGATTTTCAATTGTCAGGAAAAGTCAAAAAAGTAGTTTTAGCGTATTCGGGAGGCCTTGATACATCGGTTATTTTAAAATGGCTTATTGAAACATATCAGTGTGAGGTCATTGCTTTTTCAGCTGATATTGGTCAGGATGAAGAGCTTGACAATATAGAAGAAAAGGCAAAGAAAACAGGTGCAACAAAAGTTTATATTGATGATCTGACAGAAACGTTTGTGTCTGATTATGTTTTCCCGGCGTTCAGGGCAAATGCTATATATGAGGGCCAATACCTTTTAGGAACATCTCTTGCAAGACCGCTGATAGCAAAACGCCAGATGGAAATTGCCGCAATAGAAGGGGCTGATACGGTAAGCCACGGCGCTACAGGAAAGGGAAATGACCAGGTTCGGTTCGAGCTTAGTTATCTGGCACTTGATCCGCATATCCATATCATCGCTCCGTGGCGTGAATGGGAACTGACTTCCCGCACGGCCCTGATGGCGTTTGCAAAAAAATACGATATTCCGGTTCCCACAACACAAGCAAAGCCTTACAGCACAGACAGGAACCTTCTTCATATCAGTTTTGAGGGGGGAGTTCTTGAAGACCCGTGGGCGAGACCTCCGGAGGATATGTTTGTTCTTACTGTTTCATTAAAGGATGCTCCGGACAAGTCGGAAATTATAGAAATAACGTTTAATGAAGGCAACCCTGTTGCCATCAACGACCAGGACTTATCTCCGGCAAGTATATTAAGGCGTTTAAATACGTATGGCGGCCGCCATGGAATTGGCCGGGCCGATATTGTTGAAAACCGCTATGTGGGTATGAAATCAAGAGGTGTCTATGAAACCCCCGGAGGAACCATTTTAAGAGCAGCGCATATGGCGATAGAATCTATTACCATGGATCGCGAGGTCATGCATCTTCGGGATTCTCTGGTCCCGAAATACTCAGAGATTGTTTATAATGGCTTCTGGTTTTCACCGGAGATGAATGTGTTGCAGCATATGATTGATATGACCCAGCAAAATGTTTCAGGTGTTGTCAGGCTTGAACTTTACAAGGGCAACTGCACGGTTATCGGACGCAAATCAGAAGAATCGCTTTATAGTCAGGATTTCGCTACATTTGAAACCGATAAGGTTTATAGTCAGAAAGATGCTGAAGGTTTTATACGTCTTAATTCTCTCAGACTTAGGCTGCAAAACTTATTAAAAAATAAAAGACAATAAACAGGTAATAAAAAAATGATTAATAAACCATGGGATGGAAGGTTTACCGAAAGAACAGACAGGACAGTTGAGGCCTTTACCTCCTCAATAGGTATAGACAAAAAACTTTATGCCTATGATATTGCAGGAAGTATTGCACACTGTAAAATGCTTGCAGAACAATCAATTATAACTGGCGATGAATCGGATCTTATTATTGAAGGGCTTGGAAAAATAAAAAGAGAGATCGAGCGGGGTGAGTTTGAGTTTGATGACAGCCTTGAAGACATTCACATGCATATTGAAGCCAGGCTGGTCAATGAAGTTGGCAAGGCTGCGCAAAAACTTCATACGGCAAGAAGCCGAAACGACCAGGTAGCGCTGGACATGAGGATGTATCTAAAAGATGAAATTAAAGATATTATAAAAAGCCTTGTTGAGCTGCAAAAGGTTATCGTTTTTCTTGCAAAACATTATATACAGTTTCCAATGCCCGGATATACACACCTTCAGAGGGCTCAGCCTGTGTTGTTATCTCATCACCTGATGGCTTATTATGAAATGTTTTTAAGGGATGTGGATCGGTTCAAAAACTGTTTGAAAAGAACGGATGTTATGCCTCTGGGAAGTGCTGCGCTGGCAGGGACGACCTATCCGATTGACAGGGATTATACGGCCAGGTTGCTTGATTTTGCAGAAATATCTAAAAACAGTATTGATGCTGTATCAGACAGAGATTTTATTTTAGAATTTCTATCCTGCGCCAGCATTTGCATGGTTCATTTCAGCCGCTTGTCTGAAGAGTTGATTATCTGGTCAACATCTGAGTTTGGTTTTATTGAATTTCCCGACGCGTTTGCAACCGGAAGCAGTATTATGCCTCAAAAAAAGAACCCGGATGTTTGTGAGCTGGTTCGTGGGAAAACAGGCCGTGTGTTTGGGGATTTGATTTCGCTTTTAACGCTGATGAAAGCACTTCCCTTAGCTTACAATCGTGACATGCAGGAAGATAAGGAACCGATGTTTAATTCGGTAACAATTTTAAAATCAAGTATAAATATCTATTTAAGAATGCTGCCTGCAATAAAATTTAATGAAGATATAATGAACCATGCGGCTTCAAAGGGGTTTTTAAGTGCTACAGATATGGCTGATTATCTTGTTACCAAAGGGATGCCTTTTCGACAGGCACACAGTTGTGTCGGCAATGCTGTAAGCTATGCTCTTGAAAAAAAAAAGGAGCTGGATGAATTATCTTTAGAGGAACTGAAAACATTTTCTCCTCTTATTGAAAAAGAGATTTTTAATGCGTTAAGTATTAAAAACATGATTGACAAAAGAGTGTCTTTTGGAGGAACGGCAACTGAAAGTGTTATGGCAGCAATTGATGAAGCTGAAAAAGACCTTGAAAATATACAAAGTTAACATATTGAACATACGTTTTTTAATTGTTAATATACTGGCAGTGGTGTTCGTTGGTTTTTTCTTGTCTGCATGCGGCGTAAAAGGGCCTCCAGTGCCTCCTGATCAAAAAATTCCCTTTTCAGTTAATGATTTAAATAAACTTATATCCGAAGAGAACCTGACACTTTCCTGGACAATTGATGAGAAAAAGGACAAGCGGTTTGAAGCGCCATCAGGCTTTATTGTTTATAGAGCTAAAGATGCCATAAACAATTCTTTTTGCCCTGGTTGTCCGTTACGTTTCACGCAGGTTTCAGATATATCGTTAAAAAACAACGGGGTTAAAACAATCACATACGTTGAATCTCTTGTTAAAGGTTTCAGATACGCATATAAGGTCAGGGCTTATACAAAAAACAAGACTTTAGGCAAGGATTCGAATATTGTTGAATTTACATATTAAAGGTAACATATGGACCATTTTAAATATTCCGGAGGGCACCTGTTTTGTGAAGGTGTTTCCGTTGAAAAGATAGCCAAAGAAGTCGGCACCCCTTTTTATCTTTACAGTCATGCCACATTAACGCGTCATTATACGGTTTTTAACAACGCATTTAATTCAATAAACAAGCTTGTCTGCTATTCAGCAAAGGCGAACACCAGCCTCGCGGTTTTAAAGCTGTTTAAGAAACTCGGCAGCGGTCTTGACATTGTTTCAGGCGGTGAACTGTTTCGCGGGTTAAAGGCGGGCTTTTCACCGGATAAAATTGTATACTCAGGCGTTGGTAAACGTACAGATGAAATAGATTATGCAATAAATTCAGGGATTTTAATGTTTAATGTTGAATCTATGGAAGAGCTGTGTTTGATTAACCAGAGGGCAAAGGCGAATAATCTGAAAGCGCCTGTTGCGATCCGTGTGAATCCAGATGTTGATCCTAAGACCCATCCCTATATATCAACGGGTTTGAAAAAAAATAAGTTCGGTATTAGCACATTAGCTGCAATTGAAGGTTACAAAACTGCTTCTGATATGGAATATATCGACGTGGTAGGGATTGATTGTCATATCGGATCTCAGATCACCCAGGTTCAACCGTTTGCTGATGCACTTGAAAGCATTAAGTCTCTGATATCAGACCTTCAAAAAATGGGGATTAATATCCGGCATCTTGATATAGGTGGAGGACTTGGTATAACCTATGATGATGAGTCGCCTCCTGGGCCGGAAGAATATGCAAAGGTTATTATTGATTCTTTAAAAGATTTTGATCTTCAGCTTATTCTTGAACCGGGAAGGGTTCTTGTGGGAAACGCCGGGATACTTGTGACAAAGGTTTTATACAGAAAACATGGCTCGGAAAAAGAGTTTGTTGTTGTAGATGCAGGTATGAACGATTTGTTAAGGCCCTCTATTTACAAAGCATATCACGCGATAAAGCCGGTTGAGAAAACAGATGCGTCATTGGTGACAGCCGACATTGTAGGCCCTATTTGTGAAACAGGAGATTTTTTGGCATTAGATTGTAATATCTCCGATGTTAAAAGCGGAGATCTTCTCGCAGTGATGAGCGCAGGCGCATACGGATTTACCATGTCGTCAAATTATTGCTCACGGCCAAAGGTAGCAGAAGTTATGGTGAAAGATGGACAGTTCCATGTGATAAGAATGCGTCAGAATTATGATGATCTGGTTGCCGGTGAAACCATCCCTTCGTTTATTTGACATAAATTACCAAGAAAAATTTAATCAAGAAAAATTCAATGAAAAATCAAATATATTTTTATAAAATCAGCGGAAGCGGCAACGATTTTATTATCATTGATAACAGAGACCAGCATATGGATAAGCAAAGCCTGCCTGAGTTTGCTGCAAATGTTTGCCAAAGAAAAATATCCGTAGGCGCTGACGGGCTCATTTTGATTGAAACGTCGGATATAGCTGATTTTAAATGGGATTTTTATAATTCCGATGGAAGCGTTGCTGAAATGTGCGGCAATGGTGCAAGATGTGCGGCGCGTTACGCTTTTTTAAACAACATCGCAGGGGCTGATATGTCTTTTGAAACCATTGCAGGGATTGTTTCTGCCCATGTCAAAGAGGATTGTGTGAAGATAAAAATGACGGATCCGTTTGATTTTAATCCATCATATACGATTGATTTTCAACAAGACCAGTTAACGATCAGCAGCATTAATACAGGCGTTCCTCATGTGGTTATCAGAACAGATGACATTGATCATGCGCCTGTTATACAAACAGGGAGGCAGATACGATTTCATGATCATTTTTCACCTGCAGGTACCAATGTTAATTTTATCTGTTTGCAAAAAGATAACACCCTTAGCATAAGAACCTATGAAAGAGGGGTGGAAGATGAAACCCTTGCCTGCGGTACTGGAGCTGTTGCCGGAGCTATTGTATCTGCTTACCATATGAAGTTAATCTCTCCTGTAAAAGTAAAAACAAAAAGTAACGAATTTTTAACGATTTATTTTAACAACATCGATGATGTTTTTTCAGATATCTACCTTGAAGGTGATGCCCGTGTGATTTATAAAGGAGAGCTTCTGGAAGATGCCTGGAAGGGAAGGAACAATCAAAAATTATGATTCATGTTGAAAAATCAGACAGGTTAAAAAATCTGCCCCCGTATCTTTTTAAAGAAATTGACAGACAAAAAGATGAAGTAAGAAAAAAAGGTGTTGATATTATCGATCTTGGCGTTGGTGATCCTGATATGCCAACGCCGAAACATATTATTGAGATGTTGAACAAAGCTGCTTTTGATCCTAAAAATCACCGGTATCCATCATATACCGGCATGGACGATTTTAACCATGCGGTCTGCAAATGGTATAAACGCAGGTTTAATGTAGACCTTGATTATTCAAATGAAGCTGTCACCCTTATTGGATCAAAAGAGGGGATCGCCCACATCCCGCTGGCATTTATCAATCCAGGCGATGTGGCACTGGTGCCAAATCCAGGATATCCAGTGTATGAAATCGGTGTAAAATTTGCCGGTGGAAAGGTACATTTTATGGATCTTAAAAAAGAGAACGATTTCCTTCCGGATTTAGATGCGGTGCCAAAAGATATTGCCAAGAAAGCAAAACTGATGTTTATAAACTACCCTAATAACCCGACATCGGCAGTTGCAGATATGTCGTTTTTTAACAAGGTGGTAGATTTTGCAAAACAACATCATATTATTGTATGCCACGATGCTGCATATTCGGAAATGGCATTTGATGGATACAAACCAATGAGTTTTCTTGAAGCTGAAGGCGCAAAGGACGTTGGAATCGAGTTTCATTCTCTTTCAAAAACATACAATATGACAGGTTGGCGAATTGGTTTTGCAGTTGGAAGATCGGATGTGATACAAGCCCTTGGCCAGATCAAAAGCAATATTGATTCCGGTGCATTTCAGGCGGTTCAGATCGCCGGTATTGCCGCCCTTGAAGGTGACCAGTCATGTGTGGAAAACATGAACAAAGAATATACCATGCGTCGGGATATTCTTGTAGAAGGGCTTGTCTCGCTTGGACTTTCTGTAGTTAAACCCAAAGCCACATTTTATGTATGGATTGATGTTCCAAACGGTTACAGCTCTGCTGAATTTGCAAGCCATCTTTTAACAAAATCCGGTATCGTGGCAACTCCGGGCAATGGTTTCGGGTCTGCAGGTGAAGGATATGTGAGGATGGCCCTGACGGTTGGCCAGGAAAGGTTAAAAGAAGTGATTAAAAGGATCCGTTCCACCGGATTTTAAATGAAATACCATATAGCGTATCTTTCGATCGGATCGAATCTTGGAGACAAACAATTCAATTGCCAAAAAGGCATTGAAGCGCTTGCCAGGTTAAAAAATACATTCCTGGAAAAAAAGTCGCCATTTTATCAAACCGAACCTTTAGATTATACGGATCAGCAATGGTTTATTAATTGTGCGGTAAAAATCAAGACCGTTTTAGAACCCTTTGAACTGTTAGATGCTCTACAATCCATAGAAAAATATGCAGGGCGTAAAGATGACGCTGTTCGATTCGGGCCGCGGGTACTTGATTTGGATATTATTTTCTTTGATAATATTGAGCTTCATTCTTCAAGATTAATCATCCCTCACCCGAGAATGCACAATCGGTGCTTTGTATTAAAGCCATTGTATGATATAAATCCAAAAAAGGTTCATCCTGTGATGAAACAAAACATTGAAACTCTTTTAAAGAGTATCGATGAACATAAACAAAAGGTGTATCAGGTATCATGCGTTTAATACTTGCTTTGGCCATAGCATACATTGGTTTTAAGGTGCTCATGGCCTTTTTAAAAAAATCAGTTGTTTTTAAAGATATATCATCATCTGCCAATGCTACCTTTAATCGAACTGCCGGGCAGATAGATGACGTTATGGTTCAGGACCCGTTTTGCCAGGTGTATTTTCCAAAAAGAGATGGGATACATGTAAAAATAAAAGGAGAAGATCTGTTTTTTTGCAGCGATGCCTGCAAGAAAAATTATCTGAATAAAAAAGGAGACGAACATAAATGAAATTTTTTATTGATACAGCAAATATTGATGAAATAAGAGACGCAAACAACATGGGTATGGTGGATGGTGTTACCACAAACCCAACACTTGTGGCGAGAGAAGGTCGTGATTTTGAAGAACTTATCAAAGAGATATGCACGATTGTCGATGGCCCTGTCAGCGCAGAAGTTATCAGTCTGGATACTGAAGGGATGTTGAAGGAAGCCAGAACCCTTGCAAACATTCATGAGAATATTGTTGTAAAAATTCCTATGACAGTTGATGGCTTAAAGGCGACCAAACAGCTTACAATAGATGGAATAAAAACAAACGTAACGCTTGTTTTCTCTCCGCTTCAGGCGCTTATGGCCGCAAAAGCCGGTGCCTCTTATGTCAGCCCCTTTATCGGGCGTCTTGATGATCTGGCGCAGGATGGGCTTGTTCTCGTTGAGCAGATTATTGATATATATGACAACTATGGCTTTGAAACTGAAATTATTGTTGCAAGTATCCGCAACCCTCTCCATGTTCTGGAGTCGGCGCGCTTAGGAGCAGACATAGCGACAATCCCCTATAACGTGCTTGCAAAGCTGGCCTCACATCCTATGACGGACAAAGGTTTGAAAGCATTTCTTGATGATTGGAACAAGGCGAAAAAATAAGTCATGCTTTCAAAAATAAAAGAAATGTTTCGTCAGCCCAACACCTTAACTTTGGTGCGGATTTCTGCAATCCCTGTTATCGTTATTTTGATGCTTTTTCCCAACAGGATTTGTGCTTTTTTAGGAGCTTTGATATTTAGTATCGCAGCCATAACCGATTATTTCGACGGTTATTATGCAAGGCGATTTG
>JAGVGX010000162.1 GCA_020056865.1 Desulfobacterales bacterium | reverse complement strand
TTTCCATGGGATGAACCGCTCGGATTGGGTCACAGCAATGAAGCATGGCAGCTTCACAGAGATGCTGCCAGAATCATACAGTTTGAGTCAGGCATAGGTGAAGCCCTTGATCCTCTGGCCGGCTCCTATTATGTGGAAT
This sequence comes from Desulfobacterales bacterium, assembly GCA_020056865.1. The sequence continues at coordinate 4,721 of JAGVGX010000162.1, read as the reverse complement.
CCCTGACGGACGATATAGAAAAAGGCGCCTGGGACGTTTATAATAAGATTGAGTCTTTGGGGGGATCTTTAAAGGCGATTGAAACAGGCTGGATGCAGCGAGAGGTTGCTCGAGCCGCATATAAGCAGCAAAAAGATGTGGAAACCTGTGAAAAAATCATGGTAGGGGCCAACAGTTTCAAAGAAGAAGGTGAAATTGAAGTCATGACGGAAAGACTTGTGGCACATCCTTATGATCCTCGGAAAAGAGAGGAAGCAGAATTAACACAAATAGCTAAATTGAAAAAACTTCGTAGAGACAGGGACAATGATTCTGTAAAAAAGGCATTACAGCGCATGCAGGAAGCTGCAAAAGACGAGGATGTCAATCTTATGCCTCATATACTGGAAGCGGTTAAAGCATATGCTACCATTGGCGAAATGTGCGATGCTTTGAGAAGTGTTTTTGGAGAATATAGAGGTTTTGGGGTCATATAATCCGTTTTTTTGTTCCATGAATTATTTGTGATATGGATATAAATACATTTTGGCATAGTATTACAGTACAAAATACTTACATAAGTCCTGATGAGAAGTGTTTTTTTGTAAGAAATCTTCCGGGCTTATCGACGTTGTTATATTATGTCCGTATTTTAGGAATTATCAGGACTGAAAGCAACGCCGCACGCAGGGGTATTTTTGACAGGCAACGATGGGCTGAAAGTTCGTTAAAAATATTAAACATGTTAGAGTCAGTTGGCGGAAGAATAAATATATCAGGATTAAAAGAGATTGAAAATCAGCAATGTCCTGTTGTTTACGTTGCAAATCATATGAGTATGATAGATACATTTATACTTCCCAGTATAGTCCTTAAATCAGGGGAAGCTACGTTTGTTTTAAAAGAAGGGCTTTTAAAATATCCTTTTTTTGGTGATATTCTAAAAGCAATAAACCCGATATCTGTTACCAGAAAAAATCCACGTGAAGATATGAAAGTTGTACTGGAAAAAGGTTATGATTTAATTTCAAATGGTTACTCAATAATCATATTTCCTCAAACAACGAGAAGTTCTTTGTTTGATGCTGCTGCGTTTAATAGCCTTGGCGTAAAACTGGCTAAAAAAGCGAATGTTCCTGTAGTGCCGGTTGCTTTAAAAACAGATTTTTTAAGCAATGGCAGCATTATTAAAGAGATAGGAAAGGTAATTCCTTCCAGAACTATTTTTGTAAAATTCGGAAAGCCAATACCTGTTGAGGGAAATGGGCATGTAGCTCAACGTAAAATTGTTGAGTTCATAGCAGAAAATCTAATATCGTGGCAGGGTGAAGTCAAAAATTTTCCGTTAACATCCTGATGTAAAATTCTTGACGCCATATATAATTTGAGATAAATTATACATATATTAAGCATTTATAGACAATATGATTTAACTTTTTACTAAAAGGGAACCCATATGAATCATACAGATAAGTCCCAAATACAAGGGTCTGAAAAAGACATTGATGAAGGCGATGACATCATTGTCCTTACAGATAAAGTTTCTGATTTGTCTAAAAATAATGATGAAATTATTTCCGGCCAGCTTGAAAAAACCATGGAACGTGTTATAGAAAAGATGTTTTCTGAAAAAATTGAAGGCATGATTGTTCGTGTAATTGAAAAAGTTGTAAAAAGAGAGATAGATCGTATAAAAAGCAAGCTTGTTGAAGATGTGTCAGGTAACGATTTTGATTAGCATCAGACAAGCAAGCGGCAGGTTCATTTAACACACGTTTTTATAATATCTTTTTAAAGTGGGGATTATTTTATAATCCCCTTTTAAATTTTATATAAGTTGCAATGTAATAATGCAGGAGTTTTTATGAGTTTAGATCTGCTGGGAAAGGCTTATGAACCACATAATGTGGAAAAACGCTGGTATGAGTACTGGGAAACAGAAGGCCTGTTTGCAGCAAAGGAAACAAGTGATAAAAAAAGTTTTTCCATGGTTATTCCGCCCCCGAATGTAACGGGTGTATTACACATGGGCCATGCGTTAAACGTGACCATGCAGGATATTCTTTGTCGTTACAGAAGAATTCGGGGTGACAACGTTCTTTGGATGCCCGGAACAGATCACGCGGGGATTGCAACCCAAAATGTGGTAGAGAAAAAACTTCAGAGTAAGGGTATAGGGCGGAGTCAGCTTGGAAGAGAAAAGTTTGTTGAAGCTGTATGGGACTGGCGAACCGAATCCGGTGGTGCGATTATCAATCAGCTTAAGCGCCTCGGCGCATCGTGTGACTGGGAACGTGAGCGTTTCACTATGGATCAAGGCCTTTCAAGGGCGGTTCGTGTTGTATTTGTCAGGCTCTATAATGAAGGCCTTATTTATAGAGGCAATTATATTACCAACTGGTGCCCCCGTTGCGGGACAGCCCTTTCTGATCTTGAAGTCGAGCATAGTGAGCTCGACGGCTATCTTTATCATATAAGGTATCCATTTGAAGACGGCTCATCAAGCATAGTTGTTGCTACAACAAGGCCTGAAACCATGTTTGGAGATACTGCTGTTGCAGTTAATCCTGACGACGAGCGCTTCAGTGCCTTGGAATTACAGGTAGTTATTCCTTTAACAAAACGAAGCATTCCAGTTATTAAGGACAGCTACGTGGATGTGTCTTTTGGAACAGGAGCATTAAAGGTCACACCTGCACACGATCCTAATGATTTTGAGATAGGCAAGCGTCATAATCTTCAGCGTATAAAAGTGATTAATGATGATGGCATAATGATGTCTGAAGCCGGTGAATTTGAGGGCCTCGACAGGTTTGAATGCAGGAAAGCGGTTGTAAAAAGTCTTGAAAAAGAAGGATTGCTTGAAAAAATCGAGTCCTATCGTCATAGTGTGGGGCACTGTTACAGATGCGCAACAGTTATTGAGCCTAACCTTTCAAAACAGTGGTTTATCCGAACAGCACCTTTAGCCGACAAAGCCATTAAAGCGGTAAAAAATGGTGATACACGGATTATCCCTGCCATGTGGGAAAATACATATTTTGAATGGATGAATAACATCAAAGACTGGTGTATTTCGCGTCAGATATGGTGGGGCCACCAGATCCCTGTATGGACATGCAGCGCGTGCGGGAAGGTTGTTGTTGAAGTCAATGACCCTTCTGCCTGTCTGGATTGCGGAAAAAGCTGTTTGGTTCAGGAACCGGATGTTTTAGACACGTGGTTCAGTTCTGCGCTGTGGCCGTTTTCTACAATGGGGTGGCCGGATCAGACGGATCTTTTAGATAAATTCTATCCAACATCTGTGCTTGTAACCGGGTTTGATATTCTTTTTTTCTGGGTGGCCAGGATGATGATGATGGGTATTCACTTTATAAAGGATGTGCCGTTTAAAGATGTTTATGTCCATGCTCTGGTTTGTGATGAAGACGGGAAAAAAATGAGTAAATCCAAAGGCAATGTGATTGATCCGCTAACAGTCATAGAAAATTATGGGACCGATGCTTTTCGTTATACGCTGGCTTCTCTTGCTGCTCAGGGCAGGGATATAAAAATGTCTGAAAAGCGTGTTGAAGGGTATCGTCATTTTATTAACAAATTGTGGAATGCGTCACGATTTGCCTTGTCTCATATGAACAATGAAAATATCAGGTTTGAACTTAATGGGCCAAGCCCGGTCGGACTTTCCCTTCCTGATAAATGGATCTTTTCAAGACTGAGCAAAGTTGCCCATACGGTTGAAAAAGCGCTTGAAAATTACAGGTTTAATGACGCAGCAGGAGCTTTGTATCAATTTGTATGGCATGAATTTTGTGACTGGTACATAGAAGCAATTAAACCGGTTCTATATAACAAAGATAATGTTGGCGACACCCATGTATCTGTTTATGTTTTGTGGAGGACATTATGTGAAATCCTTGTGCTATTGCATCCTTTTATCCCATTTGTAACAGAAGAGATCTGGCAGAAATTGCCGGGAACAGATGGTTCCATTATGAAAGCATCGTTTTCTTTAGAAAATTTAGAGGCTAAAGGGATTGTTTCAGACCCGGAAGCTGAGTTGCACATGGATCTGGTGACCGGTATTATAACAGGGATCAGGAATATCAGGGGAGAGATGAATATCTCTCCATCGTCTCTTCTTTCTGCTGTGGTTCAGTTAAAAGATGAATCGGACTTGGAGGTTATTAATAGGTGCGAGGGCATTATTGTCAATCTGGCGAGGCTGGGGTCATTTTCTGCAAGAAATCAGGTTGAAAGACCTAAATCGTCTGCAACTGCTGTTGTTGGAGGAGCGACGATTTTTGTTTTGCTTGAAGGGATCATCGATTTTGGAAAAGAGGTCATTCGGCTTGAAAAGGAAATGAGTAAAATCAGCAAGGAGCTAAATGTAATTTTAAAAAAATTGAACAATCAAGATTTCTTAAGCAAAGCCCCAGAAGATGTTGTAGACAAGGTAAGAGAAAAACAACATGTTCTTTATGAAAAACAGCAAAAAATTGAAGCCAATCTGGAAAAAATAAAGGGACTTACTTTAGAATTTTAAACACCATATAACAAAGTGTACATTCATGAAGAATCTAATACAAACAGCACTGATGGAAGATATAGGCTCAGGAGACATTACAACTGAGAATCTTATTGATAAGGATATTGCCGGAAGAGGGGTTTTGACTGCAAAAGAAGGCCTTGTGCTTGCAGGACTTGATGTGGCAAAATCTGTGTTTGAGTTTCTTGATCCC
>JAGVGX010000084.1 GCA_020056865.1 Desulfobacterales bacterium | reverse complement strand
CACATGTGCTTAAAGATACCGCCGAAGTACAGCGTTGCCCATTCGATAGGGTTTTTAAAGGGAAAAAGTGCTGTAAGAATCCATCGATGGATTCTGGGCAATAAGAGAGCAACAGGTCTGCATTTTTGGTCAAGAGGATATTGTGTAAGCACGGTTGGGTTGGATGAAGAAACCATACGAAAATATATCCGAGATCAAGAAAAAGCTGATCAACAACAAAGAGAACTTGATTTGAAATAAATTATCTACAGCTCCAACGGGGCTTTCCCGATGAAAACGCCCCCCTCCGGGGGGCTACCTGAGGCCACCCGCTCTGCGGGTGGAGTATCACTCAATCCCTGATAAACTCCCACCCAGAAAGTATCCCGCATGATGCGGTCGGTGTTGGGAAGTTGGGAGTCGGGAGTATGGAGTATGGAGTTTGGAGTTTGGAGATGAAAAAGATTGTACAATGCGGTAACCGTGGCCGGATTTCCGCATTTCATCGAAACAGGGCAGGACATGGGGGACATGGGGACGCCCATGAAATTATGCGTTTCCTCCGTTTTCCTTTTGTTAAACATATAAATTGTGATTGGTCTCTGGTTTCTGGTTCATGGTTTCTGACTGAAAAGATTGAACCGCCCAAGTGAAATCCGCTTCGCTTCTTCCTGTCGGAAATTTCACGGGGTAAACGAAGACGCAAAGGATACACGGGCAAGATTAAAAGATTTTTAGTATTCTCCTATTTTATATATTCTATCACCTTATCCACAACATCGGATATATCCGGAATTGGAGATTCTACAATTGACCCATCGTTCAGATGCTTATGCTCTTTAAATCCCACATCCGACAAATGGCGGGCATTGTCGTACCTGAATATCAAATTTCCATCTGCATCCTGATATTGATATGCATAACTGATTTTTTCAATTTTATATTTTGCATCAATATATTCTCTTATATGAAAAACAGATCCGTCGATCAACGTAATTTTTGCCTTTGTAACAGCCTGTTTTGCGGCTCTTGTTTCTTGTATAATTTCTATTGATTCGGCAAAACCATAGTCGTCAATACGCCTTATAGATTTGTTAAAGTAATCTAGGTAATCACGAAGAGACATGCTTAATGCTCTTTAAAGTATTTAATCGCTCGATCAGACGCTTTGAGAGCTTATATTCACCAGCCCATTCGACATATTCAATATCTTTCCCTTTCAGATCTTCCGCGTTCCACTCGTTTATAAATTTTTCGGATGATATCCGATACTTTTTTTCAAATTTTGAAAGCCGTTTATTTGCAAGCTTCATGCTGTATTTCAGTCGTAATGATTCAGTTTGCAATACCTCAATCAAGATCATGACGGCTTTGTCGGGTGAATCGCTTTTCAGAACAATTTTAGGCATTTTTCCTCCTTCTACCTTTTTCTTCCTTTTTTAATTTTTCTGATTCGAAACTCTAAAATCATTTAATTGTCAAGACTACTCCGCCCGGTGGATTACAGACCGGCTTGTCCGCATCCGCTTGAGAATTATTAATTATTATCGATTTTTGCGGCTGATTATAGAGGGTTATTTTATAGTTCATCGGCGGATAAAAGGCAAGGGGCAGAAACAAATAATTGTGTTGAGTTTTGATCTGACTTGGAGGGGACATGGGGACGTCCAGGAGGGGACATGGGGACGTCCATACTTTCATGCGTTTCCTCCCTTTTTCCGATTACCGTATCCTGCACCGACTGAACGCATATCCTACATCGAAGATTGAACCGCCCAGGTACCATCGGCCGTGTGAGGAAGTGGGGGACGTCCATAAGTATATAAATAACTCATCTATCCATATAGTCAGTATCAACCAGTTGGCCAAATTTCAACTTTCAAACCCTCAATGTTTTCAAAATGTTTTCTGTTGCCTGTGACTATAACAGCCTTGTGTACCATTGCAGTGGCTGCAATCAGTGCATCCATCTCACCCGTGGGCTTACCAAGCTTTCGAAGTTTACTTTTTATAGTTCCAAAAATCTTAGCGCATTCAAGATCAAAAGGAACTGCCTGAACAATATCTACGAATTGATACAACTTTTTCAGATTTTCTTTGGCTTTCTGAGACGCCTTTGCACCATAATCCAACTCAGCTATAACTAAAACACTCAAAGCAATACTGTCAATCTGCTCGCTTATCTCTTTTAACACTGACTTATTACCATTGAAGAAGGCAATAACTATATTTGTATCCAGCAAGATCATTCAAAATTGACCTCTCGACCGAGATATCGATGTCGTTCCTGCTCTAATTCCTCAAAAATGGGCATGATGGTTGGGTCATCAGACCAAGCCCCATATAACTCTGCAATGATCTTCTGCTTTTCTTTGGTCTTTAGCATAGGCTCGATCCTTACAATAACCCGTGTCCCGTCTTGAAGACTCACTTTCTTCGGGAGACGAATCCAACCCTTTTCTATTTTACTTTTGACTGTAATCGCCATTGAATGCCTCCGCATGATCTTAATACTCAAATAATAACGTTGTTTGCTATTTATTTTATTTGCAACTTTACTTTCAAATCTCCATTTCAGTCAAGAAAGATTTTTCCAGTCTGGAGTTGGGGACGGGAGTTGGGTCCATAAATAAGTAAATAACGCACGTATAGTTTGTGATCTCCCTTACCTTCTCTATAAAACTTGCAGCCACGATTTCGCTCATCCAATTCTCTACACTTTTTTCTCAACTAACACTCATGCCCGAAGCGGGCACAACGAAGCATGAGAATACAGGAGCCAGGAGTCAGGAGCCGGAATAATTATGGTATTGTTTTTCTTCTGTAT
>JAGVGX010000038.1 GCA_020056865.1 Desulfobacterales bacterium | reverse complement strand
TGAAAAAAGATCGAGGTTAAAACCGTTGATCTGAACGTTTTCAAGAAAAAGAGATCGTTGACCGAATGGACCTTTAACCGCCATATTTGCCTTGACAATTGGGATCTCCATTGAGAGAGTTTTTTGCTGCTTCAGGGGTTTAAAAAGTATATTTTTTGCTTCAATACTTGTGGGTTGAAAAGAAAAACAGAGGCGCTCTATGGTGCAGGCTGACCCTGAGTAGGCAGATAAAGATTTTTCTAAAACAGGTTTGATCTGTTCAGGGTGATAATAAAGATAAATCCCCGTTCCCACAATGGACAGCATAACAAAAAGACAGGCGATGCCCAGAACGAGAAAGACTTTTTTTTTCCGGGTCATCACCATCGACTTTATCACTTTCTAATTTATTCGACCTGAATATATTTTAGCGTGCTTGATGTTAGTACCATAATTATAGCGCCCCTGTTTACACACGCCTGTTTTTTTGGGCATGGGCGTGCAAGCGGATGCTATCCATCACCAAATTAATTTTAGAAATCATTTTTTCCATTTTCGTTGATGATATGGTCTCTAAATTATTGATGCACTGTAGATGGGTATTGCCGTGTGCCTTGTTCCCAACCGAAACAAAGTCACCAATGATTTTCTGAATATTAGCGGCTTTAAATAAAGAACTTTTCAAAATATCGTTGCAAAAAAATTCATAGCAGACCAAAGGCCGCCCATAACCAAGTCTGCAACCTGAAGGACTTATCCAGCCATTTTGAGTGTCATATCGGAGTTTTTGATTTTCTATGAGTATTGAAAGGAAAGAACTTTCAATAGATTCTTTGCATAGTTCTTCCTTGCAACATTTTAAAGAACATGTGCCGCAAAAACAACTACATGCTTGATAAATATTTTTTTGTATTTCTTTTTCAAGAGATGCATATTTATCCAATAGGGTTGTTAATTTGCAGTCGATGACATTCATGATTTTATGTTTCAACGTTCTGGCTATCCCTGTAGAACCAAGAGCAATGCGCTGATATGTAGAGACTGAGTTGACGTATTCTTATGACCGAACACAGTTCACAAATATACCTGCTCTATCCTTTGGCCTCTTTTTCGAGCGCATCCAATCTGTCAGGCTCTGAAACAGCAATGTCCACAAGGCACTTGGGGATGGAGCTCTGCTCGCACATAACTCTTATCTCCTTTTCCTGATCGCTGAATTCCATGATTTCGCGGATCGCATCGATATGTTCGAGGATCTCATCCGGCGGGATCTCTTCCAGCGAAGGTCCTGCAGCCGCTTCCTTTTTCTTTGCAATCGCCTCTTCTTCCAGCCGTTGCTTTTCCTTTAGCTCTGCTTCCATTGCCTGCTTTACACCATCTATCGCTCCCTGGTCAACGTTTGCCATCTCGATGATCCATTTTTCTGAGGCATTATTCACAAAAAGGTGTTTTACTTTTTCTTCGTTTGACTTGCCCTCTACCGCTTTGAGAAGTGTTGCTACTCTTGTTCTCTCTGCGCGTTCCTTTTCCATCTCGGTGTTCACCTGTTTCAATTTCTCTGCGGTAATGTCCAATGCGTTGGTGATCACTTCGGGAGCCACTTGTTGATCAATGAGTAACCGAATACCTTCATCGCCAGGCAGCCCATTTGCCTTGGCAATGAGCAGATAGAGTTTTGTCTTCTCGACAATCCCTATCACTTCCGGTCTGCACTCGGATCTTTTGAGTTTTGGCCACGTCTTTCCGATGTCTCCGATTAGTTTATCCGTTACAAAATAAGGGTCAGTCACATCTTCCAGTGTAAGTGCCGCGATTGCAGTGTTGAAATCCTTCATTAGAGGCCTTCCGATTTTGCACATATCATCCATTGCGAATCTCAATTGAATCATATTGCCCCCATGGTGCGAAACATTGTAACCCGTATTGTCAAGTTCACCCGCAATTCGTTGAATGGATGCTTCCATGTTCTCCTCTGAGATGTCCTGAGAATCGAGTTCAAGGAAATTTTCCTCGATTAACAGCCAGAGAGGCTTTTTTTTCGTGGTTTCGCTTGTCGTCATTTTCCAATCTCCTTTTTATTGATTTTTAACGTTTTAAGCTCACTGTCTTTCACGGGGCTCAGCAGAGTGAAAACCCAGTGCAGTGACTTGTGTATGCATGGCATGGGCGTGAACTTGTGGGGTGAAAGTCCCCTATACGTGAATCCTGTTAACATGGTTACCGTTAACACAAGTATTAGCCGAAAACAAGGACGTTTACGTGAGGAGCGGCAACCTGAAGCAAATCCATGAGCCAAACCTGTCCCGGACCGGATACGGGTTGCTTTGCGTCTTGCTCAGGAAAGATGGTTTTTTCTCAGTTGCCCATTAAGAATTCTTGTTCGCATCTCGTCTCTTTTTTTACAACAATTAGGGCTACCCACAAAAAAATATACAACATGTTGTATATTTTGCTTGCAGTATATTTTCATTGTTATTATAAAACAGTTTAAACATTATTTACCATATATATGGCAAAATTAAATTTTAAAAAGGAGAGTGTGAATGCGAATTATTGCAAGTGCGAACCAGAAAGGCGGCTGTGGAAAAACAACTACTGCTATTAATCTTTCAGCGTCTTTGGCTTTAAGAGGAAAAAAAGTGTTGCTTATTGATTGTGATCCGCAGGCCCACGCAACCATAGGACTGAAGATCAACCCCCTTGATCTTGAAATGAGCATGTACGATGTTATGAAGCCTGGGAAAGATGATGTTACCTACATAGAAGACATTTTATATTCTATCAACGATAATTTTGATTTTGCTCCATCCAGCGCCAAACTTAGCGCTGTTGAGCAGGAGCTTTCCGGAATCGATGGCCGGGAAGATATGCTTTATAATGCTATTAGACCATTAAAGCAAGCCTATGATTATATTATTATTGACTCTCCGCCAAGTATCGGCCACCTTAGTTTTAACGTCCTGAGAGCCTGTACGGAAGTGATTATACCGATTGATTTGAGTCTTTTTTCTCTGCGTGGCGTTTCTAAACTGACAGAAATTATTATTATGTTAAAAGAAAAGCTCGGTCATGAAATACAGTCTCGTGCCCTGATTACCATGTATGATCTCAGGACTAGATATTCCAGGCATGTTCTGGAAAAAGTTAAAGAAGAATTTGGACAAAATGTTTTTGAGACAGTAATCCGCTATAATATTCGTCTTAGAGAGGCGGTAGATTATGGCATGCCTATCGCAGATTATGATAAACGTTCCATCGGTCATAAAGATTATGAAAAGCTGGCTGAAGAGGTGATTGAATCAGAGTTAGCTGGTAAGAATCAAGCCTTCCAAACTTTAGATGCAGCCCATGACCTCTTCAATAGAACAGAAAACTATATTGACACAGCCATTAAGACGACTGTTATTGAAGATGAGCCAGCCCCTGAAGCTGAGGATTTGCTGTCCGACCATGCATACGAAACAGCATTCCATGATTCAGCTATGGCGGACATGGCTGCTATAAACGCTACGGATTCTATTTTTAGCACCGAAGATAATGATGAAGATAATATAGAAACAGACTTTGGATAGATTTGTTTAAATTAAAATCACACAAGCTGATAAAATAGCGGGCCATGGAATAGGGCCCAAAGGGGGGCGTTTTTGCAAAGGTCTCACCTAAGCCTTTGAACAGGGGAGGGCAACGCTCCCCTGTTCAAAGCCATGCAAGGGGTATATAAAAAATGGAAAAAGCAGGTTCCGGTCTTGAGGCGGAAAATATTTCAAATCTATTTTTGTCATCAAACGAAAATAAAAAAGATCCGGGCGAGCGCCTCTTTTCAGAAAAAACGAGCAAAGATAACGCTGAACCCGAGGTCGTTTTGGATCGAGCTGAAGATGAATTCGAAATAGAAACAACAGTTAATGTTAGAAAAAAAATAGCCTATCCGAACAAAAAAGAGACTCAAAACAGTATTAAAGGGTGCCTGCTAAAACATCTTGAAGAAGGTTACATAATAAAGCGCATTGAGTTGAATAAAACCAACACAATATCCCGGCCAGGAAACAGAGAAAGGACAGAAGAAGATATAATTATTTATATAAAAGAACCCTCACTGTAAGCCTGAACCCCCGGAACCAGACAGATCTCAAGTATTTGAGGGACATTCTATACCCCTTATGTCAAGAAATTTTTAACAATTGTAATATCAATTAGTTAGAATGTCCCTCAACCCTCAACCCTCAACCTTTTTTAGAATTGTGATAACGCTGAAGAGAGCTGCGCGGCCAATAAGTCGGCCCGTCAGGCCACCGAGGTTTTCCCCGCCCGCCCCACTTTTTGGTTGGCCTCTCCCAAGGTCTTTGTTGCAGATCTTACTTCATAAAGGGCTTGGTCTTCACAAACTTGTAAATGTCCAATGTTATCGTAAACCGTTTTTTCGAATTGCAAATCAGTCTTTACAAAAAGAGAACTACTTTCTGCTTTTAAAAAACGCGCTGCCATCCTGCAATATTCGGGTTCAATATCGAGACCCACACTATTTCGGCCATGTTTCAATGAAGCAATCATGGTTGTCCCTGTACCGCAAAACGGATCTAATACGGTATCACCATGAAAAAAAAACATTCTCACAAGACGAGTGGCTAATTCGAGAGGGAATGGGGCGGGGTGTTTTTTTGTTGACGCGCCTGGGATATTCCATATTTGCCTGAACCAATTGCCGAAATCTTTTTTACTGAGTTTGCTTAACTTTCTTTGCTCCTCTGTGGGTTTTCTATATCCTCCAGGTTTTCGTTGCATTAGGATGAACTCAATATCGTTTTTTATAATCGCATTTGGTTCGTATGGTTTACCTAAAAATTTACACCCATTAGATACCTCAAAATTGGCATTTGATATTTTATGCCAGATAATCGGATTTAGATTATCAAGTCCAATTTTACGACAAATAACACATATGTCGGAATGAAGGGGAAAGACAAGGTGACGCCCGAAGCTTCTGCGGGAAACACAAACATCACCGACAACACATACTAGCCTCACCCCAGGAACTAAAACACGATATACTTCTTTCCATACCCTTTCTAATTCGTTCAAAAATATTTCATATTCTTCAATGTGACCCAGCTGGTCAGGATTTT
>JAGVGX010000043.1 GCA_020056865.1 Desulfobacterales bacterium | reverse complement strand
CTTACTTCATCCGGATCGCGTTCTTCTATGGGGATTCCAGTAATGCCGCAGGTGCAGTCCCAGTCGAATGTACTGGACGGGAGAGCAACATAAAAAGGTATGCCATTGTCTTTGGCTGCCAGGGCTTTAAGGTATGTGCCTATTTTATTTGCCACATCTCCGGTATATGTGGTTCGGTCTGTTCCAACGATTACCATGTCAACCATACTGTGCTGCATAAGATGGCCCCCTGCGTTATCTGTTATGACCGTGTGTTTAACGCCGTGTTTTCCAAGTTCCCATGCGGTTAGCCGTGCTCCCTGGTTAAGAGGTCTTGTCTCATCTACCCACACATGCACATCGATGCCTTTAGCAAATGCTGCATATATGGGGGCTGTGGCTGTTCCATAATCCACACAGGCCAGCCAGCCAGCATTACAATGGGTAAGGATGTTAACCGTATTCCCGCCTTTTTTGAGGCTGATGTTTTCAATAAGGGATATGCCATGCTCACCGATTTTTCTGCAGTTTTCAGATTCTTCGTCGGCTATTTTTTCAGCCTCTTTTCGTGCAACACGTTGTATTTCTTCCAAATTGTTTATTTCTTGTAATCTGGAAAAAACCCTGTCAACCGCCCAGGCAAGGTTAACGGCCGTCGGCCTTGCCGCTTTTATTTTTTCGCATGCTTTAAACAGATATGCACGTGAAAATGTTTTATTATCCGGATTGACAACCGCAAGATACACCCCGTGTGCAGCGGTTGCTCCAATCAAAGGTGCTCCCCGTACATACATATCCTTGATTGCCATGATGATATCATCAACCGTTTTTAGTTCGGCAACAATGAATTCATGGGGCAAACGTCTTTGATCAATAATTTTAACCCATCCTGAATCCTTGTCTATCCATATGGCCCTTAAATCTTTGCCGTCTACGTTCATGATGATAACACCTTTTTTTTCGGCAGCAGCGAAAATTATTGCGCTGCTGCCGATGGATTTGATTTTAAAAAAAACTGATTTTTAAATTCTTTTGAGTGTTGTAACACAGTTGGTTACAGCGGATCCTCCCACATTGAAAACCACGCCGATTTCAGGGGTTCCTTTTTTCGGAGCCTTTCCTATGGGTTCTCCTACAAGCTGTTTATAGGCAAGCGCATGCATCGAAGCACCGGTTGCACCTACAGGGTGGCCTTTAGCTTTAAGTCCCCCTGAAAGATTGATCGGGCAATTATCTTCAGCGGTATATTTGCCTTCAATATAGTCCCAGCCGCCTTGTCCGTCTTTGGAGAGGCCAAGGGCTTCAGTACACAGAATCTGGTTGATTGTAAAACAGTCATGGACTTCTGCAAAATCAACGTCTTTAAGGGTGATGCCGGCTTCTTTAAATGAATACTGAACCGCTTTTTTCCCTGCAATAAGTTCATGCATGTTCGGCCTGACTTTTTCTGAAAGTCGCTCTGTTGCCTGACCTATACCTGCAATTTCAACCACCCTGTTGCTTATGGTTTTTGCCTCATTTGTTTCAGAAAGAACAAGTGCAGCAGCGCCGTCTGTAACGAGAGAACAGTCATGAAGCCTTAACGGCGGTGCAATCATAGGGTTGCTTCCTTTTCCTTCATGCGGAAGATTTAATATGGCATCAGCCGTATAAAGTCCGAGTTTTTCAGCAGGACTGCCTTTGCCAAAATGCGCAAGCGGGTTTTCTAAAGCATTTTTGTAGCAAAGGGCTGAAATGTGTGCCAGCATTTTTTGTAATTCTTCAGGAGTGTATTTATAGTGGGCTTGATAGCCTTTTGCATATTCTGCAAACAGCATGGGAAATGTCATGCCGTTGATACCTTCTGTTGGCCAGTGCGAACAGCATGCAAGCGTGTGCGTCATGTCTTTTGTGCTTAAAAGATTCATTTTTTCAACACCAACAACCAGAACCTTTTTAAATCTGCCTGATTCCACGCCGTAAACGGCATTGTAAAGCGCTATGGAAGAAGACGCGCATGCGCCTTCGGTTCTCGTGGTGGGTAAAAATCTGAATTGTTCAGGAGCAATCTCTACGCCAAGCGGCCCGACATGTTCCTGATTTACAAACAAAGACGGAGAGCATGCCCCAATCCATATGCCGTCAATATCCTTTGGCTCAAGGCCTGCATCTTTTAAAGCACCCTGACCGGCTTCTACAATCAGATCGTAAAATGACTTTGTGTCCGTAATCTTCCCGGTTTCCCTGTTTTTTTCTACAAATGCACCAAATTTGGTGTTATAAGCACCAATTATACTTACCTTACTCATTATATCACCTTTCCTTTGTTAAATATTTTTTTAAACGATACATTATACATGTTTTGCTATCAGATACCTATCAGATACATAGACCTTAACATATTCAAATCTATAACATATATTAAGAGAAAATCATACCTTAGTTTATAGACAATTACGGTTCAAAATCCACCAAATATAAACAAAGATCAGATATTAAGCAAAAAATACTTCAAGTTTAACGTGTTTTTGCCGATATATGTTAATGCCCTCTTTGTATAAAGGAGTAGCTTATGGAAATAGATACCGTATCTGTGGCACAATCTCATGCCATAAAGGAAATTAATGCAATTGCTTTAGACAAATCCCTTGCACAAAGGGATGAGTTGTCTAAAAAAGATCACAACAACTCTATGGATAAAAGCTCACACTACAGTGAACCCAATAAAGGGCAATATTTAGATTTGTTTGCCTGAAGTCCAAATTTTTTGGTTTTATTGATGTTTTAATTATCAATAAAACAGATACAAAGAGGGTTCTTTCCTTCCCGTGTGTTGAACTCAACAACATCAAAGATCTTCAGGTGTAAATGCAACAACATCATCAATGGTTGGTGTATCAGCAAAAAGCATCACCAGCCTGTCTATGCCTAATGCATTGCCTGCAGCTTCAGGCATGGCATCAAGACAATCAAGAAATTTTTCAGGCAGCCCATACAATTTTTTGCCTGATAGTTCCATTTGATGCTGCTCTGTTTCAAATCGTTTTCTCTGAGCATTTTTGTCAGACAGTTCACTAAAAGCATTGCAGATTTCAATTCCGCATATATACAGCTCAAATCGTTCCACCAGAGCGTGGTTTTCAGGTTTCAGGCGAGCCATTGCACCTAATTTGACCGGATAATCACAAAGGAACACCGGTTGATCCCACCCAAGAAACGGTTCAATCTCAAACGCAATGATTTCCTCAAACCTGTCTGCGTCAAGCGCATCGTGTAAGGAAATTGATCCGAAGCGTTCAAACGCCTCTGTTACGGTCATTTTTTCCCATGAGGGTGCAAGATTTATTTTTTTACCCTGAAAAGATAAGATATCTTTGACGCCGGTTTTGTATGACACATGCCTGATCAGGTTTTCACACTGATCCATCATATCCACATAATTCCATGCTGCATGATACCATTCCAGCATAGTAAATTCAGGAAGATGCCGCTTGCTTCTTTCATTTTGTCTGAAGCACTTGCATATTTGAAATATTTTTTCATACCCTTTGGCCAAAAGCCGTTTCATGCACAATTCAGGAGATGTTTGCATCAGCATATTACCGGACGTTATAACATCAATATTTGCTTCAGGCGCAGGCCAAGGGATTCTGCAAGGCGTTTCTACTTCAAGATACCCATGATCAATAAAAAAATTTCGGATTGCCTGTATAATGACTGCCCGAAGGATAAGATTGGCTTTTCCCTCAGGCAGTTGGCGATCTGGCTTGTAACTTCTGTTTGCTTTATATGACAAAATAAACACGCATCCTGTTTTCAGCGCTGCTTAAGCATCCTTATGCAGCAGATTATTTACATATCATTGTCAAACAATGAAAAATGCAATATATCACCTTAGGCACAAAGCATTTAAAAATAATACCATTTCCAGGCAATAAATGCCACCTTTTTTAAATAAATCTAATCTTTATAAGGTATTACCTTATGGTTGATCAATCAACAGAGAAAACATTTAAATGGCTTAACGTCACCCAGTTTTTTGGCGCGTTGAACGACAATTTATACAAACTGGCAATGGTTTTTTTTCTTATCTCCACCCATCCTGAAACAAGTCCGGATCGTATAATGGCCAACACCGGGGTTGTTTTTGTTATTCCTTTTTTGTTATTTTCTGATGCTGCCGGCGTGCTTGCAGACAAAATCAGTAAACGCACGATGATTGTCAGGCTGAAGATTGTTGAGGTGGTGCTGATGAGCACCGGATGTCTTTTTTTTTATGTAGGAAGTACCTTAGGGCTTTACTTGGTTTTGTTTTTAATGAGTACGCAAAGTGCTTTTTTTGGCCCGTCTAAATATGGCATTGTGCCGGAGCTTGTGCCAACTGAAAGACTTTCAAAAGCCAACAGCTTTATTGTTTCTGCCACGTTTTTATCGATTATTATCGGAACAATTCTCGCTTCAATTTTTGCAGGTGGTAAAACCGGGTTTGTTCTTTGCGGGATAATTTGCATTGCCATGAGCCTGGTGGGTTTTTCTGCCAGCAGGAAAATATATAAAACACCTGCCGGAAGCGGTACCCGGTCGATTTCCCCTGTATTTTTTTTAGGCATATGGAAAACCATGACATCGGTTTCCAAAGACAAATATCTTTTAATGGCCATTATTACCTCCTCATATTTTTGGATGGTTGCAGCATATGCCCAGATGAATTTAGTTCCTTATGGCATTGAACTGATGCATTTAACACCTGAAAAAAGTAATTTTTCTGGGTATTTGTTTCTTATTGTGGCTGTTGGGATTGGTATGGGGTCGCTTCTTGCCGGGGTGCTTTCCGGACGCAATATTGAATTCGGCATTGTTCCTATAGGGGCTTTTGGGCTTTCCATATCGCTGGTCAGCTTAAACATGGCAGGCCATCATATGATTTGGGCAATGGGGTGCATTCTTTTTTTAGGAATTTTTGCAGGGTTGTTTATTTTGCCTTTAGATGCGCTTATTCAGTGGAAGACCTCTGAAAACAACCGGGGGGCTGTTCTTGCAGCTTCAAATTTTTTGAATTTTGTGGGTATATTAGGCGCAAGTCTTATGATAAAATTGTTCCAGCAGCAGCTCGGTTTTACTCCCGGTCAGGCGTTTATGCTTTTAGGCATCATGACATTTGTACTGGGCGTGGCAACAATGATTGTGTTGCCTGATTTTTTTATCCGTTTTGTTATGCTGATCATTACCAAAGCCACGTGTCGCATGGATGTGAAAGGGATCGAACATGTGCCGGTAGAAGGCGGCTGTCTTATTGTAAGCAATATTACATCATGGCGAGATCCTTTTTTGTTGATGGCTACGGGCCAGCGCCGGATTCGTTTTCTTATAGAACGCGATATCTATAACATCTCGTGGCTTAACTGGTTTTTCAGGATAATGCAGTCGATTCCTGTTTCAAACCAGGATCATCCGGCAACGATATTTAAAACAGTTCGCCAGGCACGTAAAGCAGTGATGGAGGGTTTTTTATTATGTGTGTTTGCTCAAGGCAAGATCAAAAAAACAGAACCTGTTGCATCATTTCAAAAAGGGTTTGAATATATTATAAAAAATACAGGCCATCCGATGATTCCGGTTCATATCAGCAGAACCGGAAAACATCATTTAGATTATTGTAAGGAAGGTATAGGATCAAAAATAATTTCAACAATTTTTTATCCGGTAACCATACATTTTGGTGAGCCTATGCCCGATACCACCAGGGCGGATGAGGTTAAAAACAGGATCCAACAACTCGGTCAACGTGATTGAATAAAACAAGTCAGTGTTTTTTTCAAACGATTATTGGTATTGGTGGTATTGCGCGGCTGAATACGGGCAGAAGAACTTAAATTGAGCTTTGAAATATAGACAACTTATATATTGATGAACATCCCCAATACCAATACAATTCGCTGGGAGAACATGATCCACGATCAAGTGCTTATTTTATAATGATTTTATCAATACTTTCAACATCTTTTCAGCATCATGAAGCTTATCTTTGAACCTTTGACGCGTTGAAGCCTTTTCATCAACTAACGCTAACGTGCTTTTTTATCCACGCACTATACTTGTCTATCCATTTTTGAAAATTTTTTTTACTATCTTCACTGATATTACCGGCTTCATCAAAAAAACCATCTTTTACATGAATAAATGCTTCTGGTTGACCAAGCATTGGAACGTCCAGGCATGCAAGAACATTGCGTAAATGCTGTTGCGCCATGGCGGTGCCAATAACACCAATCGAAGCGCCTATAACGCCAGCGGGCTTGCCTGCCCACGCGTTTTGACCATAAGGACGAGAAGCATGGTCGATTGCATTCTTAAGTACGCCAGGTATTGAACGATTATATTCCGGCGTAACAAATAAAAGGCCTTGGGAACCTCTAATTTCGCTCTTTAGCCGTTTAACGGAATTGGCTTGATTGGCATCTTCATCCTGGTTGTAAAGTGGCAGATCCCGGATTTGTATTTCTTTGAAAGCAAACTCTACGGGTGCCAACTTTACAATAGCATTTGCCAGCTTACGGTTGATTGACTCTTTGCGAAGGCTTCCAACGATAACAGCGATTTCGTATTTGTCCATGATGATCTCCTTATCTATTTTTATTAAAATGACCTAACTCGACGTCCATGGCAATTATATCTTTTAAAAAGTCCATTTTTGCTGACAGATCACGTGGTTCATCAACAACTGCAGTCCGGCATTTTTCGCCACTTTTTTTAAATAAAGTATCTGGTATTTGTTTCAAGCAAAAACGCATCAGGTTCCGCAGAACGTTCGATAATTTTGATCACCGTCACTCGGCGCATCTTGATACTCAGATGTTTGTTCCAGCTCTTTATAAGGAGAGCCAAGAACCTGAAGAAATTTTTCAGCCAACGTCACCCTGCCGGTCTGCTCACACGCTTGAATCACCGCTTCAACATGATGGTTCCTTGGGATTACTACAGGATTGTGTTGCCGCATCAGTTCCTGCACTTTTTGAAAAACTTCGTTTTGTTCGCTTAATCGTTGTTGCCAAAGGTCAAAACAATCCTCAAGTTCATTTCTCATCTGAGAAGCTGCAGTTTCAGACATCAACGATTTGGTCAAAAGATCAAAAGTGACCGTGTAGTCCAAGCGCCTGTCCTTGAGTCGGTTCAACACAGAAACGATTAGCTTCTTATCTTCATGCTTAAAAAATGTCAGGCCAAGCTTCTTTGACATCATTTTCATATATTCTTTCTCAAAACGGTCGGGAAACACTGCAATAACAGGTCTGACCTGATCTACCGCTTTATTCTTGTCAGCATTGACCAGTGGCAACATACATTCAGCAAATCGTGCAAGGTTCCATTGTATAATTTCAGGCTGATTGCCAAAAGCATATCGACCCATCGTATCAATCGAACTGTAAACGGTCTTAGGATCATAGATCCCCATCATGGCACAAGGGCCATAGTCAATGGTTTCCCCGGACAAAGATGTGTTATCCGTATTCATGACACCGTGAATAAAACCGACCCTCATCCATTCAACAACCAGTTGGATCTGCCTTTCCATGACCTTGTTAATCAACGAAATATATTGATTCTGTCCTTCTTCCTGCAACTCTGGATAGTGACGCTCTATAGTATAGTTGCAGAGGGCATTGAGAGATTGATGATCACCTTGCGCCGCGAAGAACTGAAAAGTTCCAATACGTATATGACTTGACGCAACCCGCGTCACAACAGCCCCTGGCAATGGCGTATCACGAAAAACAGTTTCTCCGGTAGTGACAACTGCCAGGCAGCGTGTTGTTGGAACACCTAAAGCGTTCATGGCCTGGCTCATGATGAACTCTCGAACAGCCGGACCAAGGGCACAACGACCATCACCCCCTCTGGAAAATGAGGTGCGACCGGAACCTTTGAGCTGAATGTCCCACCTTTTCCCGGATTGATCTAACACCTCACCGAGAAGATGTGCTCTTCCGTCTCCGAGCCTGGGAACAAAATTGCCAAACTGATGTCCTGCATACACAGTTGCAATGGGTTCTGATCCGGGTAGAATATGGTTTCCTGAAAAAGCTTGCGCCATGGCAACCGGATTATGTTTCAATTCATCTGCGATCATTAGCTGTTCAGCCAGGCTGGAATTCCACAAAAAAAGATTGGGGTCATTAACAGGTGTAGGCCGTGTTCTTTCGTAAAAAACCTCATCTAACGATGTGTAAGAATTTGAAAAATTCATTTATATAGCCCGTTACAGGTTCTCGTTTCAATTTAAACATACATAAACGCAATACTTGACCATGGAGGCAGAACGCTGCCTTCACACGGCGGGCGGCGAATAACGGAAACCGCCACAGAAAAGAGGAAGGTCGATTAAAAGTTATCGTTCAAAAATGCGGTGCTGTGTAGCCCGCTCGGCGTGAAAGGCAGCGTTCTATTTCCTTCCTATGATCCGTGAGTCAGGGAACCGTTCAGATATTTATGCACGAGACTTGAGATAAGCGTTTGATATGGTATGCCTTCTTCAATTGCCTTTATCTGAATTTGGTGGTAATCCTTTTGAGAAAGACGAAGATTTATTCGTTTGTCTTTTTTTAAGGTATTTCGAGCAGCTTCTACTGCTTTTTTTCTTTCTTGATCAAAATTTTTAACAGGCTGCCACTCGTCACGCTCGATTGACTCCATCAGGTCTTTCTCTTCCTGATCGATTGGCTTAAGTGCCTTTTTACTGATTTTATTCATTATTCCCCCTTTAAGCCGTATTTTTTTGTGTATTTACGGCTTAGAAAAGCTGTTTTCAGAAATATTTCACCCTCATTTTCCACGTAAGGTACGATGACGGCATAGCTGTCGATTTCTAAAACATACATCTTTTGATTGGGGTGCCCCGGATTTTCTTCGATTCCGATCACTCGCCCAGACTCAATGAAATAGGCTATTTCCTCAAAAGATATCCCGCGATCTTTTTTTAAAATTTCGTTTTTTTCAGAATTCCAATTCAAATATTTCATGTTAATAATATACGCTTTTGTCTGCCTTATGTCAACGTTATTTGGAGTTGGTGAGATTGAGGAAATAGAACGTAAAGGGTAAGCGGCGGTACTCCGTCCGCTTGACCCGCTGGTTGGGTGACTTTTATGCTTTACAGTAATTTCTTGGCTTCTGAGAGGGTTAATCTTCGGTTGCCGTCATCAATTAAGGGGTACGACGGCTCCTTGCACTTGCGGCAATCTAAGCCGACTGACGGATCATTGCCGATTTTGGTTTTGTGTCTTGCCAAGGGGATTTTATGAACTGGGCAATATGGTTCTTTATCCCTTTTGTCCCAGACAACTCCGAATTTCGGTATTAGTTTAATTTTGAAGTGAAAGTATACAACGAATGACGCAATCAATAGCAGAAATAATTGTAATATGGCCCATGATAGTAATTTCAACAGTGTTAATTTGGGAACTGTCTGAAGTGTTACTGGGACGATTATTGGGACAAGATCATAATAAACTGATAGGCTCAATGATGCGTAAGCACTACATAGTAGCAATACTATTCGGGTTATGGTTAGTCTTATTATGTGTTTTCTCATTTTTCACCCAACCATTGATTATCAGGCAAATTTGCCCTGATAATAGATTCGCCTTGATTTAACATCGTCAGACTGATATTGTTTTTTAGAACTACCTGATAACACAACCTTTTAAGCCTTATTATATCACACGTACCATGTCAATGCAAAAAAATCGCAAGTTGCTGGATGAAGTCCGGGATTATCTGCGGCTTCAACGACCAGCTTCAGCGGCGATGGAACCGAATCCGTCTGAAAGCCGTTTTTAGGTAAAAATTGACAAAGCCAACATTTTAAGCACGATAAAAGCCTTTTTTATTTATGTGCAAGGCTTACTGCAATATAGCAAGCTTTGCAAAACGCCCCCTTTTGCCCAATTTCTGTGTCAGGCTCAAATTTTGGCACGGAGTGAAGCTTTAGCGCTATCCTCGAAATACTCAATGTATTCCTGTGGTTAAAATTTTCGCCTTCCTTGAACTT
>JAGVGX010000114.1 GCA_020056865.1 Desulfobacterales bacterium | reverse complement strand
TTGACTTTCATTCTGCTGGCAGGCACGACTGTCGTGGCACAGCAACCCACCGACAGTTCGAAGAAAAACAAAAACAACGATGAAATCAAAACTCTTTTCGGAAAGAAAAAAGTGAAACACGGCTTCTACTTTTCGCTGGGATCCGGCTGGGCGCAGGTGAATACGGGCGATGGCTTTTATTCCAATTCCCGTTTGATGTGGATCATGAATCATTCGTTTGCATGGGGCTTTGGCGGTTCCGGCTATTCGAACGAAATGATGAACGACAATGCATACGGCACGATTTCGCACGGCCTGAGCGGCGGACATGGCGGTCTGATGCTCGAATGGATTGTGTTTCCAAAACAGCCCATTCATCTTTCAATCTCCGCAATGGCGGGTTGCGGCGGCATTGCACTCACCGAAAGTTATAATTACGAATACGGTGATTCCGATTACTACATGGAAGATTCCGACTTTTATCTCATTGCTGAACCCGGTGCAGAACTTGAATTAAATCTCTTCAAATTCATGCGTCTTGGATTGGGCGCCAGCTATCGCTTTACTTCTCCCATTCATTTGTATGGCTTTAGCCATGATGTGGGAACAGGGCTGAACATTGGTGCGAGCCTGAAGTTTGGCGTATTTTAGTCGTAGTACGACTCAAAGTCGTGCCACGACTGATTATTTGATGGTTGATTTTTAGAATTGAGAAGTGACAAGTCTGAAAAGGTTTGTCACTTTTTAATTTTAACCGTGTAAATTTAAATTTTCATTTGTATATTTGCACGGTTAAAGTTTACTTATGATTTCACGACTTGCTGAAAAAGACATTGAAAAACTACTCAGGAACTTCCCGGTTGTTGGAATTCTTGGGCCAAGGCAATGCGGAAAATCTACATTGGCCAAACAAATTTTATCCAAAAGGAAAAATGCAGTTTATCTTGATATGGAGCGCGCTTCCGATTTGGCCAAACTTAATGATGCTGAAACATATCTGGGTTCTTTAAAAGGAAAGCTGGTGTGTATCGATGAAATTCAAAGAAAATCAGAACTGTTTCCGTTAATCAGAAGTCTGGTTGATGACTGGGATCACAACGGCAATTTCCTTGTGTTGGGCTCTGCTTCCAGAGATTTACTGCGGCAGACTTCCGAAACACTTGCCGGACGGATTGTATACAAAAACCTGACGCCTTTTCTTTCTGCAGAGATCCTGAACAATTCATCTTTTGAAACCTACTGCTCAAGAGGAGGCTTTCCGAGAAGCATTCTGGCTTCAGGCAACGAAATGTCGATGGAGTGGCGCGAAAGTTTTATCACAACTTTTCTTGAACGGGATATTGTACAGTGGAAAAACTGTTCTCCTGCGCTGATGGGGCGTCTTTGGCAGATGCTTGCACACAACAACGGCCAGACAATAAATTATTCCATGTTGGGAAACTCGCTGGGTGTGACTTCAGCAACTGTTAAAAATTACATTGATTTGCTGGAATCAACCTTTATGATTCTTGTTCTGCGTCCCTATTTGTCTAATTCAGACAAACGACTGGTGAAAGCGCCCAAAGTATACGTGGCCGATTCCGGAATAACAACGGGTTTGTTGAACCTGACAAATTATTCCCGCCTTCTCGGACATCCTGTTTGGGGAAGCGTTTGGGAGCAAATTGTTTTACTCAACCTCAAAGCGCATTTTCCCAAAGTGGAATATTCTTATTATCGAACCTCTCACGGAGCCGAACTGGATATCGTTGTGCAACACGGTGAAACGATTATTGCTGTTGAGTGCAAGGCTTCGGTGGCGCCTGCCCTGACAAAAGGAAACTATATTGCTATTGAAGATTTGTCACCTGTAAAAACATTTGTGGCAGCACCCGTAACAATCGGCTGGCGTATGAATCCGAACATTGATGTCGTGAATATTGCAGGTCTTGTCAAAAATATTGGGAAAATTATTTCAAAGTTGTAGTACAACTCAAAGCCTTGCCACGACTGACAATTTGATGGTTGATTTTTAGAATTGAGAAGTGACAAATCTGAAAAGGTTTGTCACTTTTTTAAATTTATTTCTGTCTTAATTCTAAATTAGATTTTCTATAGCCTTTAACCAATGGGTATCATTTGGTTTTGTTCAAATATTTATGTTCATTTAAATAAGTTTCATAACAATACTTACATTTTTTTAATTTAATTCTTTTTGATATTTGATCAACATAAAACACAGAGGAAAAAAAATATTTGTTTTTATTTTTTGAAAAGAGGACTTTCTGCCAATCCATAAACAATTTTCGTTATTTGATTTTTTCAAAGTATCATAAAGAATTTTTCTTGGAAATTTATCAATCAGAATCCAATAAGCAAAGACGCTATCATTCCTCACTTTCATTGAAATTAAATATTGAGGAATCTTTCCCTCAAAATTCTGATTCTCAACAATGCCGCTTTCCTTTGCATATTTTGAACAGCCAGCCAACAAAAGAATCAGGATAATAGTTGTAATCTGCTTCATTTCTTATTATACGTTTTAAGGCCTTTGTTTAAAAACTTCAAAAAATCATTTTTACTAATACAATAGTAGTAAGGTCCTGCCAAAACTGTTTCATGATAATCAATAATAAAAAAAGAGGGTGTTTTGTTATCCTTAAATTTGATTTCTTGAATGTAACACTGCTTCTTTCCATATACTTTAATTGTGTCTTTATTTATTTCTGAAACAACCTGCTTTTCCTTTGACAATATCAAAGCCCTGTCATCAACCCATAAAGATGCAATAACGAATTTTGTTTTTAAAAGATTTAAAATTTTATCGTCAGTCCAAACTAACTCTTCCATTTTTCTTGCATTCACAATTCCGTGACCGGTAAAATAAACCAACAGAGGTTTCTTTGATACTTTCGAACATAATAAACCCTCATT
>JAGVGX010000184.1 GCA_020056865.1 Desulfobacterales bacterium | reverse complement strand
ATAATTTCAACCGCAGGAATACATTGAGTATTTCGAGGATTGAAATTTGAGCCTGACGCAGTAATCGGGCAAAAGGGGGCGTTATGCAAAGGTCTCAGAGAGTTACGACAATTTATGAGTAATAATAATGTTACCTGGCATAATGTGCTGGTTTCCGGAGAGGACAGGGAAAAACTCCACTTTCTCCGGAGCTGGTCATTGATTCGGCGGAAACCGGCGCCGATGGGGCCGCTGGTAAAGTAATGTTGTTACTCGAACAGGGTAAAATAATATAAATGAATAACCAGGAAATAAATACCCTCAAGATTCTCGAAGAGATCGGCAAGGAAGAAGTACCAAGCCAGCGGGATATCGCCAGAAACCTGAATATATCCCTTGGCCTTGTGAATTCTTTCATAAAGCGCCTCGTCCGCAAAGGCTATCTGAAAATTACAACTATTCCGAGCAATAGAGTCAAATATCTTTTGACGCCGAGGGGCGCCGCGGAAAAGATACGTCTGACATACGCCTACATCCAGTACTCCTATCATTTTTATAAGGATGCGCGGATAAAACTCAAACGACTCTTTTCGGAACTTTCTGAACAGAATGTGAAACGGATTGTTTTTTACGGCGCAACAAACCTTGCGGAAATCGCTTTTCTGTCTTTGCAGGAAACACCGATTCAACTTGTCGCAATATTCGATACCGACAAAGCCGGAAGCCTATTTCTGGGTTTAAATATTGAGCATCCGGAGCGTTTGCACGAATTTTCTTATGACAGACTTCTTTGTACCGATGAAGTACCTGATGATGATCTTTTCAGGAAAATAGACAAGGAGAAGATGGTTTTAATCAGGTAAAATATCGAGAACATCCCTGATAAACAATTTTTCGGAGAGCTGTAAAGCTCTCTTAACGATGTCTGAATCTCAGCTTCAGTCTTAACCTTAACTCAACACACAACACTCAAAACCGGCCTTCTATAACAATGGGTAGTAATGAAAGATTATCATGAATTCCGACAAAAAAAAAATCAAATTGTGGGTTGAAAGCTGGAAACGATCAGCAGTTGAACTGGAAAAAGAAAAGCGTAATAAACTGCGTCTATATGATTATTCGAAAAACCAGGCTTTTATTGATAAAATGCTTCAATGGGCTTGTGAAAATAAAAAAACACGGTTAAGCACCGGATTAGTTGAGCAGCAACGGCTCTTTATGAAAATAAGAGGCAATTATCTTTTGAAAACCGGTAACGGGAAGTTATGAATCCATTATTTGAAGCCGGATTAGAAATTCAAAATTTTATGCTGTTCCGAAAATGGCCTTTTTGCTTCATCGGCGGCCTGGCGGTTATCCGTTGGGGTGAAGTGCGGATGACTCAAGATATCGATGTGTGTATATTATCAGGATTCAGTAACGAAAAGATTTATATTGATGATCTGTTGAAATTTTTTAAACCGCGAATAGCCGATGCTGCGGCTTTTGCTATGGCTAACAGAGTATTATTATTGTCTGCATCAAATGGAGTTGATGTTGATTTAACTCTTTCCGGTTTGACTTTTGAACAAATTATGATCGAACGAGCCAGTTCATTCTTCTATTCTCCGGATTGTGAGTTGATTACCTGTTCAGCCGAAGACCTTATTATTCTCAAGGCCTTCGCCAATCGGATGAAAGATTGGAGTGATGTTGAAGGTATTCTTATACGGCATGGGAAACGCCTTGATACGGGATATATCATAGCGCAGTTGACACCTCTTTGTGAAGTAAAGGAGTCTCCGGAAATTGTTGAGAAGTTGCGTAATATCATTGCAACATCATTATTATAAAATGCTGCCTTGTGCACGCTCTGCACGGACGTTATGGCATTCCCCTATCATCCTTTAATGCCAGCGTCAACTTATATATTGATGAACGTCCCCCAGTAGCCCCCAAAACTCGAAACAGCCCTTATGCTTTTGGGAAGTAAAAAGAAGTGACTGAAAAACAATTTTCAGGGGGTTGTGCAGAGGTCTCACTACAAGCTTCTTTATACAAACAAAAATCAATTTTCCAGGAGTTATGCAAAGCTCTCACTTAAAAGGAATATCATATGGATAATAAAGAAGAAAAATACATAATTGATTCCAGCAGGAGTAATTTAGGGGCAGGACAGGATGATGAGATCAATCTTTACGATTATTGGAAAGTCCTTGTAAAAAGGAAAAAGATTCTAATAGGCATATTTCTTGTTCCATTAGTAATCGTTACGATTGTCGGTTTGCGCCTGCCTCGTTATTACAGAGGTGAAAGCGAAATTATTAATCCTCTCATCCCTGCCCCAAATATTGTTAACCTTGTTGGAAATATTGATGATACCAAGAAAGTTAAAATATTTACAAATAACTCGGGTGCAATCAAAAGCGTGTCGGTATCACTTCCCAAGAAATCCATTGATAAAGTGAATATCATTATTGACGCCAAAACAGCAGATATTATTCCTCAGGCTTTTAAAGATATATTCGATTATATTAATAATTTACCGGAAATCAAGGGAGAAATTGTCAGAATACAGGCGGAGAACGATCTGAAAATAAAGCATCTTATAGAAGCCAAGAATGCCAATCTTATTTTTTTGAACCAGATAACAGAGATGATGAAGAAAAGACAACTGACGTTTATTAATATTAATCCGGCTGACTTAATTAAGAAAGATGCCGATCTATCGTTAGAAATTATGAATCTCCAAAATGCAAAAGTAAAAGCTGTAATATTAGGCCCACCCTCGGTTACTAAACAACCTTCAAATTCACGGATAAAACAGATAATTATTATTACCGGCCTACTAAGCCTTTTTTCCGGTATATTTGCAGTTTTCTTTCTTGAATATATTGATCGGATGAAAGCGCGCGAAAAATGAAGGACTGTGCCCCAATTGTGGCAACTCCCCCTTTCGTAAAGGGGGACGGAGGGGGATTAAGGAAAATACGTTAAATTTATCAAACATCTCAACCCGAAATCATTGAAAGGAAAGTAATCATAAATCAAAACCCAAAACTCAACACAGCTTTCTGTTATAGAGTTTAGGAAGTAAAAAAGAAGTGACTGAAAACAATTTTCCGGGAGTTGTGCAAAGCTCTCGGTCTGTAATCCACCAGGCGGAGCAGTCTGAAATCTTGAACTGAAACAGCGAGCGCAATCCCGCCGAATGTCCGCCACGGCGGACTTGCGGTTGGGAGCTTCAATTTTTTCGATAAACAGAAACCTTAGATTTTAATAAGTTATGCAAGGTCTCAATTTGTGGTATTGAAAAAGGGTTGGCAGTGATAAAATTTCTTGCGGATGCAAATATTGAAAAAAGAATTGTAGATTGTCTTTTAAGATTTGGGTTCGATGTTAAATGGATTCCGGATTATAACTGCGAAATGGATGATGCAGCCCTTTTAACAATGGCAAATAACGAGAAACGCATATTAATAACTAATGACAAAGATTTCGGTGAGTTAGTTTTCTTAAGGAAGCAAAATTCCGTCGGAATAATTCCTATAAGAGTAAAGGAACAGGATACTAAAGAAAAAGTGGAATTGGTAGAAAAACTCATTTTGAATTACAAGGAAAAAATACCAAACCACTTTCGCGCTGTTTCTTTTGTTTAACCTGGGCACGAAGTGACAGCTTGACGGGTTAAATTGACGAAGTCAATGCATCGCGAATTTAACTTGGTGAAGCATTTCACCGGGACGGTTCAAAACTCAAAACAATTTTTCGGTAGATTGATACTTTGATGAACGTCCCCCATTCGTCCCTGTGATAAGGTGAATTCAAGTTGCAAGTGCACCACTTGATCTATGCCGGAACACTTCATGGGGTGACTGGTAGTCAAGGCACTTTCTTGGTCTATAATTAAGCTTTT
>JAGVGX010000222.1 GCA_020056865.1 Desulfobacterales bacterium | reverse complement strand
GGTATATCCCATACGTCAAAAGCTTTGCTTCAATTTTGGTTTACAGCAAATGGACACAAGAAAAACGGCGAGATTTTCCAATATTATTTTGCCCAGCGGGAAGCCATTGAATCAATCATCTATTTGTATGAAATCGCCAAAACCAAAGATAAATACGACCTGATGCGTTTCGATTCATCGGGCAGAATAAGCACCGGGATGTTTCCCGAAAACTGGCCCAGGTATGTCGTTAAAATGGCAACCGGTTCCGGTAAAACCAAAGTGTTGAGTCTTGCCCTTGTCTGGTCATATTTTCATAAGCTCTATGAACCGGAATCCGATCTTTCCCGGAATTTTCTTATCATTGCTCCAAACATCATTGTTTTAAACCGGCTGCGCAGGGATTTTGTCGACTTTAAAATTTTCAGAGAAGATCCACTCATTCCTGAAAACGGCTATGCTGATCACGACTGGAAAAATGATTTTTTCCATCTTACCCTGCATATCCAGGATGAATTAAAGCCGATTACAGAAGAAGGAAATCTGTTTCTGACCAATATTCACCGCGTATATTTAAATGATGAAAGAGAACTTTCGCTGGAAGAGGAATTTCTGGGTAAAAAACCTCCAGCCGATGCAGATACTTCCAGAGGCATGGATCTGGGAAAAGTGCTGCGCAGCGCCAAAATCAAAGATCTGGTGGTGATGAACGACGAGGCCCATCATATTCACGATCCTGAAATGCGTTGGTTCAAAAGCATTGAGGATATCCATAATCATTTAAAACTGAAACAGGGCAAGGGCATTTCTCTGCAGATGGACAACACCGCCACCCCCAAACACGATGACGGCTCCATATTTGTCCAGACCATATGCGATTACCCGCTGGTGGAAGCCATTAAACAGCGAATCGTCAAATCGCCTGTCCTGCCTGATGAGGCTTCACGTGCAAAATTGAGTGAAAAGACATCATCCGAATTTGTGGAACGGTATAAAGATTATATTCATCTCGGTTATATCGAATGGAAAAAGCAGTTTAACGAACTGAAAAATCAAAAAACACCACTCCTGTTTGTGATGACTTTAGACACAAAAGAAGCCAATCAAACAAAGGATTTTCTGGAAGCCAATTATTCTGAATTTAAAGATTCCGTGTTGCTTATCCACACAAAAAAAAGCGGTGAAATATCTGAAAGCGCCGCATCTAAAACAGACAAGAAGCAACTGGAGCAATTACGCAAGGCTGCTGATTCCGTGGATGAGGATGCTTCGCCGTTCAAAGCCGTTGTTTCGGTTATGATGCTGCGGGAAGGCTGGGATGTGAACAACGTGATGACCATCGTGGGACTGCGACCTTATGGCTCGCCTGCCAGAATATTGCCCGAACAAACACTGGGCAGAGGCCTTCGCAAAATGTTCGGCATGGACGTCAAGGAAGAACTGGTGGTGGTAGGCACGCCTGCTTTCATCGAATTTGTGGAATCCATTAAAACAGAAGGTGTGGAATTCAGCTACCGTCCGATGGGTGAAACGGGTAAATCACGTAATCCGATTATCGTGGAAATCGACAACGATAATAAGAAAAAGGATTTGGATAAACTGGATATTCTAATTCCTGTATTGTCACCCCGCATTCATAGAGATTATAAAAATCTGGAAGACATAGATATTGATGCTTTGAAAGTTGCAACTGTTTCACTGAAACAATTCAGTGAAAATGAACTCAAAGAAATCGTGTTTACCGATATTGACGGCCAATTTTCCCATAAAATTGAGTTTACAGATATGCTGCCCGATTACCGGCATGTGGTCGGCTTTTTTACGCAAGCAATTTTGAAGGAAAGCCGTCTGGTGAGCGGATTTAATCTTCTCTATCCCAAAGTGGAGCTGTTTATCCGCAATAAATTATTTGGAAAAAACGTGGATATTGAAGATCCTGAAATTTTAAGGAATCTTTCCGAAGTCGAAGCAAAGAAAAACATATACAGCACATTCAAAAGGGCCATTGATGACCTGACCATAAAAGATAAAGGTTCCGTTCAGATCAAAAATTACATTTCCCTGCTCAAAACGAAACCGCTTGTGGCAGATAACCGGCCCTATCTTGTAGCGCAGAAAAGCGTGTTCAATAAAATCATCGGCGATAATCAGTTTGAGCTGGAGTTTGCAGCGTTTCTGGAAAACTGTACGGATATTGTTTCCTTTGCCAAAAATCACCAAACGCTCAATTATAAGATTGAATACCAGGGAGAGGACGGCAATATCCATGAATTTTTCCCCGATTTCATGATCAAAAGAACCGAACAGGAGATTTACATTGCCGAAACCAAAGGCAGGGAAGATTTGGACGATGTTCGTAAAATAAAACGGCTGCAGGTCTGGTGTAATGACGTAAATGCCGCTCAAAATGAGCGCCGATATGTTCTGTTATATGTGAAACAGGAAACGTGGGAGAAATATCAGAAGGATTTGAAGGCTTTTAAAGACGTTATAAAATTATTCAATTGTTCATAATAGAAAAAAGCCTCTAAAAATGATAAGGAATAGTGGTAATGACGGACATTGCTTTCTCCGTTAATCAAGCGCCGGTGACGAGGAAATAGTATGGAAAAAGAAATTTTAAAACAAGAGGCATTATTGGAAGTTTTCAAAGCGACTCCGCATCTTTTAAAATTTCCTGTCACCAAGATGTGGATCGATTACGACAAGGAAGCGGATGTCCTTTATATCGGTTTTGATCGTCCTCAGAAGGCAACCGATTCCGAAATGTCGCAAGACGGTATTCTGCACAGGTATCGTGGGGAAAAACTTGTGGGAATAACCATACTCGAAGCATCAAAAAGGCATTGATGAGCAAAATTCATTTGACCGAAAATGAAAAACGGGAAATTGTCGGTATAATTCAGGAAGGAAAAGCCCTGCCCAAAGAATACATCTATAAGTTGTTGTATGCCGATGATGAGGATATCTTTCTGTTCTGGAACGGGCGCAGTGAATCTGTGACAAACGCCGTGCTGCCCTTTCATTCCATCGAGCATATTGACGAACCCAGGAAAGAAACGGTTTCAAGAAACATAAAGGACGATCTTTTTACTGTCGATACCAAAGGCAGGCAATCCAGGGGCTGGACAAATAAACTTATCTGGGGCGACAATAAACTGATTCTTTCTTCGCTGGCAAACGGGCCGATGCGGGAAGAAATTGAAAAACATGGCGGCCTGAAACTTATTTATATTGACCCTCCCTTTGCCGTTGGCGCTGATTTTTCTTACAACATTACCGTGAATAACGAAGACGTAACCAAGCAGCAATCCATTATTGAAGAGATCGCCTACCGTGATACCTGGGGCCGGGGCATTTCGTCATATCTTTCCATGATGTACGAAAGACTCAAACTGATGCACCAGTTGCTGGCGGAGGATGGCAGTATCTATGTGCACTGTGATTGGAGAGTTAACAGTATTTTAAGAGTGATTTTTGATAACGTTTTCGGAAGAGAAAATTTTCTGAATGAAATTATATGGGCATATTTTGCTTTTAAAAGAAAAACAGCAAGAAAATTTCCACAAAAACATGATTATATTTTCTCCTACAGAAAAAATAGAGAGAATTACCTTTGGAATACACAATATAAGCCGCATAAAGAAGATTATCTCAAAAGATGGAAAAAAGATTCTAACGGCAGATTATATCGAGATGATGTTAACCCAACAAAAGGCGGAAAAAGAATAATATATTTGGATGAGGTTGAAGGTGATATCGTAGACTCACTGTGGGATGATATTAATCCTGTCAATCCTGTTGCTGATGAACGAGTTGATTATGCTACCCAAAAGCCCGAAGCCCTTTTGGAGCGCATCATTAAAGCCAGCAGCAACGAAGGCGATTTGGTCGCCGATTTCTTCTGCGGCAGCGGCACTACGGCGGCGGCAGCGGAAAAACTGGGGAGAAAGTGGATTGCATGTGACTTGGGCAGATTCGCTGTTCACACTACCCGCAAGCGCCTGATTGGCGTGCAGCGGGAAATGAAAACAGGCGGGAAACCGTATTGTTCTTTTGAAGTGCTCAATCTGGGAAAATATGAGCGCCAGTTCTTTTTCGGCGTGCCTGCCAACATCCCGCCCGAACAGCAGGAAAAACTGCTGGACGCCAAACACGAAAAATATGTCGATCTGATTCTGGAAGGTTATTCGGCGCAGCGCGTGGAAGGTCACCGTTATTTGTACGGCAAAAAAGCAGGACGTTTCGTACACGTGGGTCCGCTCAGTGTGCCGGTCACCAAGACACTGGTGGAAGACGTGTTTGAAGAATGCCGCCGGAATATGATTACCCAGGTGGATGTGCTGGGTTTTGAGTTTGAAATGGGGCTTGTGCCTCATATTAAAGACGAATTATGCAGGCAGGGAGTGGATATTCGCCTGCGTTACATCCCACGGGAAGCCTTCGACAAACGGGCAGTGGAAAAAGGACAAGTGAAATTTTACGATGTTTCTTATGTGCAGATCAAGCCTCATATCAAAAAGAAAACCGTTAAAATTGAATTGACCAGTTTTACCACTTGCTACACGCAGGATGATCTGGAAGAGCTGGAACGGTCGCTGAAAAAAGGCGGTTCCAAAGTAATCATCGAAAACGGGCAAATTACTAAACTGATCAAAGACGGACACGGCATTTTAAAACGGGAATTGTTAACCAAAAACTGGCAGGACTGGATTGATTACTGGGCGGTGGATTTCAATTACGAGGATAAAAAAGAAATAATTAAAATGAATATTGTGACGGATGGCAATCAGTCTCAAACCAAAGATGTATGGACAGGCAACTATATTTTCGAGAATTTATGGCAGTTTTTCCGCACAAAAAAGGACTCATCGCTTGAACTCGTCTCTGTTCCGCATACTTATGAAAAGGCAGGCAAATATAAAATTATGGTTAAAGTGGTTGATATTTTGGGTATAGATACATCGCAAGTCATTGAATTAGAAATAAAATAGAGAATGAGACTGGTAACATGCAGCCTGTCTTATGATTTTTTGAACTCTCAAGACAGCTTGGGAAGGATGCTCCTGACATCCTAAGTTGACGGATTAATGAGTTGAATAAGGCATAAGATATTTTGGCTAAACTTGCATAACGAGCGGTTAAGAAACTCTGCCATAAATGACAGGGTTCTGATTATTTGAGGTTCAGAAAAATAATGGATAACCAATCTGAAAACATAAACTCCGTTAAACACCACCATAATCTACCAAGAGGATTTGGTAAAGGCGTAAACGATTATTTGAATCATTATATCACTGTTAGCGATGCAAAGGCCGCTGCTTTTTTGGCATTAAATATTGTTGTAATTCAATTTCTTATGAAAGATCATTTTTGCACATCATGGGGAATCAACTTTCATTGGGCGGCACTATGTTTTTTATCATTATCTATTTTTGCAGCTGCTACTGTCTTATTTCCAAGACTCCCTCGGGGTGGTAAAGGATTAATCTTTTGGGAAGACATACGTGAACGCAAAAATCCCACACAATATGAAAACGAGTTGGCAGATCTTACAGGAAATCGCATAGAAAAAGAATATGCACATCAAAATTATTACGTTAGTCTGGTGCTACACAACAAAATGAGATTGATCCGATGGGAAATCGTTCTTTTTTTAATAGGTTCTTGTTTTACAATAATAAGCATCGTAGGGCACAGTTAAATTTTGAATGGAACATTTTGTTATGCCTGATGATATAAAAACACCGTCCACATCGCTGCCAGAACTTGCCCGTTTATTAGCTGGAATAAAAGTTAAAAATCAATTATCTTCTTTATCACAATCACAAGCTTTTTCCTTGCCAGCACTGGCTTCGCTTGCACCACCACCCAAAGATCTAAAATCGCCTTTAACGAAGAAATGGAGTCCAACGTTCCATAGTTGTGTGCGGTCAAGGTTAAAAAAAGTTACCCGCCAAAATGCGAAACGTATAAAGGATATTACCAAAGGGTTAACTATGCCTGAAATATCATCCGTTCCGATTGGAAGCGCGAAAAAAATGGAAGCCGCAATATTGTTTTTTGATCTTCAAGATTTTACTTCTATATCCTCTCAACTTCTTAATGAAAGTGTTTTATATTTGCTAAATACAATCATCCCTGAAATGATGCAAATTGTTAGGCATTGGAAGGGTGAAGTAGAAAAAAATACTGGTGATGGTCTAATGGCTATATTTGGCACAGAAACACGAAATAGTTTTCTAATTGCGAGAGATGCTATTGAATGTGCGATGACGATGAAATATATAATGTTAAACGATATTCAACCAAAATTAACCAGTGACGGATTACCGTCGTTTAATTTTAGAATAGGGATCGATATGGGAGAAGTACTTATTTCTAGAATAGGAGTCAATAACTTAAATTTTTTGACTGTCGTAGGTGATGCAGCAAATCGTGCTTCAAAACTTCAATCATTAGCCAACCCAAACGGAATATGTATTGCGGAAAATTTGCATAATAATATGGCGCCAATATTACATACGTTTTGTGCCGAGGATACCCATGATAGCTGGAATTGGCAGTATACTCAAACAAAGAGACCATATAGATTTTACCATTATATATTTGATTGGCCAGATGCAAGGGAATGGCAAAAAGTTAAATTATAATAAGAATCTCAAGTTTCGCACCCCCTAATGCGGGTTTGCGACATATAATTACTTCTTTTATTTTATAGTAATAGGGGAGTATAGGGACATCAATATATAAGTTGACCATATTTCAAAATTCAATTTCAGTTCTTCTGCCTGTAAACGGCGACGGCCGGCCGCCATGCTAACGGCCGATTGAGTTATATTCAATAACCCGGACAATTCTTGATGGCGGTTCAGCTTTAAACAAACAGATTTCTGATGATTTCAATTACGAAGGACGCAAGGGGTCAACCCTTGATTTGTGATTTAACAGCATTTAACAATTATTAATTTATACTGACATAAAAGCACCCTATCACTTGGAGTTCTTTCGGCCTGTGGTAAAAATTTCATAACCCAGGCTTTGTCAAAGGGGTTGAATTCGACTCCTTTCTTTTATCGCCGGATGCTCCGGATTGAACAGCAATCGGGGCGGATGGGCAGCAACAAAGGATGATTATAAATGAGTATTATTAAAAATATTTTTCTGATAGGAGACCATGTCTGTCCCTGGTGGTTTGCTTATACTTTCGACAATCCCCTCAGGAGGTTAATACATAATCCGGAGAAGATGTTTAAAAATTTTATCAAGGAAGGGGATACAGTCGTAGATATAGGATGCGGAATGGGATATTTTTCAATCGGAATGGCAAAGATAGTCGGAGCAAAGGGGCGCGTTATTTCTGTTGATCTGCAGGAAAAGATGCTTGAAAGAGTCCGCCGCAGGGCACAGCAGAAAGGGCTCTTGTCCCGGATCACTCTTCATAAATGCAGTTCCGATAAATTAGGGGTAAATGAACAGGCGGATTTTGCTCTCGGATTCTGGATGGTTCATGAAGTCCGGAATAAGGATTCTTTTTTTAGTGAGATCGTTACATTTTTAAAACCGGGGGCACATTTTCTTCTTGTTGAGCCCAGAATGCATGTAACGGAGTCTTATTTCAGAAAGATTGCGGATATTGCGATAAAAGCCGGGCTAAAACAATGTTCCGAAGAGAAAATTGGTTTAAGCAGGGCGATGCTTTTTGTAAAAGAGTAAGGCGTGGGGTGAAAGCCGTAAGGCGTGGGGTGAAAGCCGTAAGGCGTGAGGCGTGAGGCAAAGGGCGGGAGGGAAACGCCGAACGTCGAATATCGAACACCGAATATCGAATAAAAAACAACGTCTCTGTGCTCTCTGTGACTCTGTGGTGAATATAAAAAAAGCTTATTGCTTGCCTATAATCAGGTCGATGTCCTTTTTAAATTTTGATTTG
>JAGVGX010000157.1 GCA_020056865.1 Desulfobacterales bacterium | reverse complement strand
TGGTCTGCAAGATATTCGGCAACATGTTGAACCCGCTTTACCTTTTCGTACACAGACCCGAGTTTTGACTGGAACAAAACCTTTTTAAGATTGTTGATCCTTGTTTCAACACTAACGCCAAGATCGCTTTTGAAAAAAAACATGGCGTCTTCAAGACGTGACCGGAGAACCCTTTCATGGCCTTTGGCGACAACAGCCATATCATTAGCCTTTGTATTATTTACTGCTATAAAATAAGGCAAAAGCTGACCGTTGTTATCTGTCACGCTAAAATATTTTTGATGTTCCCGCATGGAAGTAATTAAAACCTCATCAGGAAGTTCAAGAAATTTTTTATCAAACCGGCCGATGACAACCTCCGGGTATTCAACAAGGTTGGTGACAATATCCAAAAGTTCTACGTCGGGCAAAATACTTCCCTCGAGATCAGAAGCTGCTTTTTTAATGCTTTTTTCAATGTGCGCGCGCCTTTTGTTTATATCAATGTAAACATGAGCGGATTGTAATTGATCAATGTAGGATTCCGGTGACGTAATGTTTATTTTGCCTGGGAACATAAACGGGTGACCAAACGTATATCTGCTGCTTTGAATCTCTCCAATTTTAAATTGAATCGCATGGCTGTCTAAAAGCGATAGAACAGATATAATGGGTCTTGCAAATTCAACGGAGGAATCGGCCCATCGCATGGTTTTTGGAAAAGGAACCGATAAAATTACTTCAGGCAGTATGTTTTTTAAAATGGTTTTTGTTAAAACACCTTTTTCTTTTTTTTCCGCATACAGATACGTGCCTTTTCCGGTTTCTTTTGTTTTGATCTGGTTAACCTGTATGTTGGCCTTTTGAGCAAATTTTTCAGCCGCAACCGTTGGATTTCCCTTATCATCAAAACCAATTCGTTGTGGTGGGCCTGCAATTTCAGTTATTATGTCCTGCTGTTTGCCTGCAACACCAAAAACAACTACAGCAAGTC
Organism: Desulfobacterales bacterium; assembly: GCA_020056865.1. Next base: position 6,323 of record JAGVGX010000157.1, on the reverse strand, counting down.
TTCTTGGCGTTCCAAACGTATTTGCAATGCCGTGTTCTATACGATTTTCCTTCAGTTTATTTAAAATAAGCTCTGAAAACGCCTTTAATGCAGGGACAATATATCCGGCAGGTATTTCTTCCGCACCTATTTCAATCAGCAAATTGCTCATCGTTACCTCTAATTACGCTTTTTTAATAACGGAAAGCCTAATTGTTCTCTTTGCTCAAGATACTTTACAGCACACGCTCTGGCCATATTTCTTATCCTTCCAATATAACCGGTCCTCTCCGTAACGCTAATTGCCCCTCGAGCATCAAGTATATTAAACGTGTGAGAACACTTCAGACAGTACTCGTAGGCAGGAAGAATCAATAACTTTTCAATGGTTCTGTTTGCTTCTTTTTCATACGTATTGAACAATCCGTGGAGCATTTCAATATCTGCTGCTTCAAAATTGTATGTTGACTGTTCAACTTCCTGCTGATGAAACATGTCTTTGTATGTTATGTCCTTATTCCACTGAAGATCAAACACATTATCCTTTTCCTGAAGATACATGGATATACGCTCAAGACCATAAGTAATCTCAACAGAAACCGGATGAAGTTCGATACTGCCGGCAATCTGAAAATATGTAAACTGTGTAATCTCCATGCCATCGAGCCATACTTCCCATCCAAGGCCGGATGCACCCAGTGTGGGTGATTCCCAGTCATCTTCAACAAATCGTATATCGTGATCAAGAGGATTGATGCCAAGGGTTTTCAAACTCTGAATATACAGTTTTTGAATATTTTCCGGAGATGGTTTCAATATGACCTGAAACTGATAGTAGTGCTGAAGCCGGTTTGGATTTTCTCCGTAACGCCCGTCAGTTGGACGTCTCGACGGCTGAACATATGCGGCTTTCCATGGTTCAGGGCCAAGCGCCTTAAGAAGGGTCGCAGGATGAAACGTCCCGGCACCTACCTCTATATCATAGGGTTGAACCAGCACACATCCTTTCCGGGCCCAAAACTTCTGCAATGATAATATTACTTCCTGAAAATTCAATACTCGATTATTCATCACGCACAACCAATCCTTTTGTATCTATGTTGAGTTCAAGCAAACAGGCATCTTTAACCTCTAAAAGAAGAGTTTCCCATTTGATTCTGAGACTGCGGATATCGTCAACTTCTCCAAGAGCCCAAATACATCCGCCACCGCCTGCGCCCGTAAATCTAGCCCCGCAGCCACATGCTATTGCTGAATCGACAAGTTTGATCCCCATAGCATCTATGACTTCAGGAGTCATCATCCTTCTGATTTCTGTTTCCCGATTCATGGCTTTGACAGCTATTTTATAATTTTTTATTTCAAAAGCATCAATAAACATATGTGTATATCTGATAATTTCAAACCATCTGTCACGGTTTTTCCCGGAAAGAAACTGCTGCACCCATTTCCAGTTAACATTTTTAGATTCGTGAGGCACGCCACAAAATGCAAGGAGCATGCGCTGCTCAATATTTTTTATATCTGATGAGCGACAAATTTTTTTTCTCTTATACAAGGGCCCTGTTGGGGAAGGCGTCCAGCACCATGAATGAATACCTCCAAAGGCTGCTGCGAGTTGATCCTGCATCCCACAGGGAACGCCTGCAACGGTCTCTTCTATGGTGTGCGCAAGAACCGCTATATCCTTTCTGGATACTTTATGCTCACCCGGTTTTTTTAACACTTCTGAAAATGCCGCCACAAGAGCAACAGCGGCGGCAGATGACCCGCCAAGAGCACTCCGTGGAGGAGAAGATGAGTTGATAACAACATGGACGCCATCTGCCCTGAAATACGAAGCAATGGCAAAAATAAGCCCCAACGGGTGGTTAAAAGGGGCGCTATCAAGTTGAAACGCGACACTTTCAAACCCGCGAGACGTCACCTTAATCATACCTTGATCATACGGCAAGAGTTTGACAAACGTTCTTAAATTAACCGCCATATTAAAGGTGCATGGAGACAAGTGTCTTAGCGGATAGTGAAATGTTTTAATATCCAATGTCCCGCCCATATCAATCCTACATGGTGCGGAGGCCTCCACAAATTTTTTCTCAAGTATATTTCTTAAGTTATCAGACATGTTTTCTTGCCCATGCGAATCTGATGCAAAAACTTCAGGCTTTTAGGTTCTTTACCTAAATGATATGGGACAAAAGCTTCTAAAAAAAGCAGCCCTTCTTGTGTTGCCTGATGCGAAAATCTGACCTTTGATGCAGCTGAAAATGCCTTATCTTGTATCCATAAAAGCTGTTTGAGTGTCCCTTTTGAAAAACTTATATGATATTTTGAATGAGAACCACATGTTTGGCAAACAATTCCGCCGTTGCCAAGATCAAAAAATACCGTGCTGCTGCTTATATGTTCTATTTTGGTTTTGCAGGTAATACAACACGTTAAATTAGGATGAAGCCCTGATATCACCATAAATCTAACCTGAAACAAAATGGAAAGATTTTCTCCAAGCATATACCCAAGATCGAGCCCCTCAAGCATATGCAAAAAAAGATAAAAGAGTTGTTTGTGCTTCTGGCCTTCCTCCATCCATGTATTGATCAGCTCAGCCCAGTAACTTGCATAGGCTGTTTTTTCAATGTTTTTCCTTATCTCTGGGAATACCTGTTTTAATGACGCTTCCTGCAAAACAGGCAGCTGATGTCCACGGCCCGTATTATATACCAAATCTACAAAGGAAAAAGGTTCCAAAATACCAGGAAACCGCTTTGAACTTTTTTTTGCATTTTTTGCAATAACAGAAAGTTTGCCATGGCTTAATGTAAAAAAAATTATGATAAAATCAAAGTCACTAAAATCAATACGGCGAAGCAGAATAGCAGGCGTAGAAAAGCTCGGCATGTATTTATATACCTAAAAAGGTTACGGCAATATTAAAATACAATAATACGCTGACGATGTCGATAGCTGTTGTTACAAAAGGACCTGTCGCAACAGCAGGATCAATATTTAACCTGGCAAAGACCATGGGTACCAGAGAACCTGAGAACGCTGCCAGAGACATGGAACAGATCACAGCAAGTCCCACGGATAAGGCAAGAGCCCCTCTGCTATATTGAAGCTGAACAACCATGCCAACGAAAACCCCATAAACTATACCCAATGTCAAACCAATTGTAAGCTCTTTAAAAACAACAACCCATAAATCTCTTATGTTAAGACGACCTGTTGCAAGACCACGTACCACAATAGTGGAGGACTGGATACCAATATTGCCACTCATCCCCATAATAACGGGTATAAATGCCGCAACATAGGCTACCCTGCTCAAGCTATCTTGAAAGTGGCTAATAACAAAAGACGCAATTATTCCTCCGATACAACACGCAAAGAGCCAGGGCAGACGGATTCTTATGCTTTTTAAGACAGACTGTGTTTCAATAAACTCCTCTCCTGCACCAGCCATTTTTAATATGTCTTCAGTGGCCTCTCTCCTGAATATATCAATAACATCATCAACCGTAACAATGCCAACCAGTTTGTTGGTTGCATCCACAACAGGCACAGCCAGTATGTCGTAACGGGCAACAATCTTGGCAACTTCTTCCTGATCCATATCCGTGGTTACTGAAAATACATCCCTTGCCATAAATTCTTTTAAAGGTGTGTCGGGCGGGACAACCACAAGCTGTCTGAGTGAACTGACCCCAATGAGTTTGCCGTATTCATCAACAACATAAAGATAAAAGGGCATTTCAACATCAAGATGTTCTTTTTGCAACGACAGAATGGCATCTCCGGCAGTTGTGTCCTCTGTGACTGCAATAAAATCAGGAACCATAATACCACCTGCCGTGTCATTTCCATAATGCAGCAGGCCTTCAACTTCATCGGACCCCTCTTTTTTCATTTTTTCAAGAATGGTATCTCCCTGCTCCTTTGGAAGCCTACCTATCAAATCTGCTGCGTCGTCTGCAGGCATATTCTCAAAAATGGCAGCAAGCTCATCTTTATCCACATCCCGGACAAAATCGAGCAGTTTATTTTCTTCAAACCCGCTTAAGAGCATACCTTTTTCTTCTATGTCATCAACCATTTGAAAAAGTTTATGCTGATCAGGAAGCGAAAGCGACCGAAAAACTACTGACAGGTCTGCTGTATGTGTTTTATTCACAATTTTTTTCAAATGTGTTGAAGCTTCTCGCCGCAACAATCTTTTGATGCTTTCAACCAGTATTTTATTGCTGTCGTCTTTCATATGTGATTCTTATGTAAAGTTAGTTATGGGAGCTGAAGACTAACCATTTGGCCGCTTTTTCCTGAAAAAGCAACAGGATTTTTATTCAAAAATAATGTGACGCCATCTGCATTGCCAACAAGAATATTAAAGCCTGATTTTGCCTCAAGCGCAATTTGATCTCCTGGATTCAGTGAATATTCTTTTGTATTAAGATTATCAATCATTACCTTGATCCACGTTTGTTTTATCGCTATGATTTCAAGCTGGAAATTTTTTGTGTCCGGCAGAATTATCCCAGGGTTCTGTAAAAAAGGATTAACGGCAATATGACTTTCTCCCAAGGTAGCATCAGATAGGTGTTGCTTATTTTCATTAAGATCTGAAGATGTGTTATAAACCGAGGAAATAAAGTAAACAGACACAACAATAACACATAACAACATACCTATGGAAAACAGAAGTCTGTACCAAAAGTTTTGCTGTTCTGACCGTTTTGTTTTTTTTTCAACATGTTCTTTGAAAACACCAAAACTTGCCAGATACCTGGCAAGCGCTTCATTTTCATCAGTTCCAACAGCTTTCGCATACGCACGAACAAAACCTTTTACAAACACCTCAGCGGGAAGCCTGCTATGATCTCCCCTCTCAATCGACAAAAGGATATCAACCCTGATTCTGGTTTTTGCAGAAATCTCTGCGAGCGAAATTTTCTTTTCTACTCGAACCTGCTTGAGGTAATCACCGAATGTAAGAGGAGAGTTGTTGTTATCCATATCCATAAATGATTAACACACGGTTACGCATATATTCATCTTATTATCTTTACATAAGATTGCTTACGAATATTTTCAAGCCATAACTGAAACCTGTCGTCGACTTTATCACTATACAACTTTTCTTCTATTTCAGAAGATACGTCTTCAATTGCTTTGCCTGGTGTATTGATTATCTCTTTGACAAAAAAAATCTGATACCCCTGATCCGTATCGAGAATCTCTGTGAATTCACCAACCTTTATTTTTTTTAATGCTTCTCGAATTTGCTCTGAAAGTTCTTTTATTTCGAAAAAACCGATATCACCGCCTTCCTTGGCAAAAGGAGATTCCGAATACATGCGAGACATGTCTTCAAACGATTGGCCTTCATTTAATTTATCCTGAATCATTTTGATTTCATTAAAAACATCGCTTTTATTTTTTTCATCGGCAAAAGAAGGTGTTTTTAACAAAATATTAAGCAGATGATATTTTTCTTTTCCGCCATATTCATCGACATGTTCTTCATAGTATGATCGAATATCTTCTTGCGTAACAACAACTTTGGATTTTACTTCATATTCAACAATTTTTGACCTTAACATCTGTTTTTTCATACTCTCGTGATATTCTTCCATTGTAAGGCCGTCAGATGCCAGAGCTTTTCTGAGGTCTTCATCAGTATATGAATTAACTTTTTTAATACGTTCAACAGTATCATTAAGTTCTTTTTCACTGACTTTTATATCGTAGTTTTTCATTTCCTGATCTGTAAGCTTTTCCTCAACCAGCTGATCAAGGACTTTTTCCCTGACCGTATAAAACAGATTGTCTTCTTTTTCGTTTGAATAGCCAAAGGATCTGATCTGTTCCTGGTAGGGTTTAAGAGTTACATTCAGTTCGTAAAGCGTAATAATATCATCATTGACGACTGCTACAATGCGATCAACCAGCTCAGCGCTATTGGCTTTTTCAAAACTGAAAAACACAGATGTAATAAACATACCAATAACAAATACGATGTTCAACACGATACAATTGAACTTGCATAGAACACAATTAGATTTCATACAATTCCCAATTCATATGGCAAAAGTTTTGTGTAACTGTTCACGGTTGTCGGTTTACAGTTCACAGTTTTTTCAACCGTGAACCGATAACTGTAAACCGTAAACGGTTACAGATTTGTTTAAGGGCATATTGTGAGACCTTTGCACAACGTCCCCTTTCGCCCAATTTCGGCGCCTGGCTCAAATTTTAATCCTCGAAATACTCAATGTATTCCTGTGGTTGCACGAAGTGAAGCGTCAGCGCTATATTATCGCCTTCCTTGAACTTGAACGAAATTGAAC